>JAOUJD010000294.1 GCA_029883565.1 Burkholderiaceae bacterium | reverse complement strand
CGACGCCGCCATAGCCCAGGACAGGCATGATCGTGGCGAGATTGATCCCCCGGTCGAAATCGGTGCCGGCGATGTGCACGCCGTGATTGGCCAGTACATCGGCGCGCCGGTCAGCCGCAAGGTGCCTTGCAGCGCTGGCCCGGACCAGCGAGAAATCCGAGGTTCCACCACCAATGTCCGCGACGAGCACGAGCCGCTCCCCGGCGCTCGGCGTCAGCCGGGACTCGTAGTCGAGGGCGGCCGCAATCGGCTCGTACTGGAACTGGACTTCGGCGATCCCGGCGGCCCTTGCGGCGCGGCTCAAGGTGTCCTGCGCCCGGGCATCGCGCCTCGGATCGTCGTCGACGAAGAAGACCGGACGGCCGATCACGACTTGCTCGATCGACGATTTCCAATGGGTCTCTGCCTGCTGCTTCAGGTGGCGCAGATAAGCGACCACGACGTCCACATACCGCACCTGCATGCCATTGGGCATTTCGGTCGCCTCGTCCATGAGATCCGACCCCAGGATGCTCTTGATCGATCGCATGAGCCGGCCCTCGTGGCCATCGACATAGGCGCCGATGGCCGCGCGTCCGTACGCGCGCGAATTGTCTTCGGCGTTGTAGAAAACGGCGGTCGGCATGCTGGTCGCACCCTGCTCCAGCGCGGCCAGCTCGAGCCGGCTGGACCTCGGGAAGCCCGCGCCGGCACCGACCCGCGCCACTGCGGAATTCGATGTGCCGAAGTCGATGGCACACCAGCGGCCGACCGGTGGACTTGCTGCAGGCACGCCTTGTCTCGCGAGAGTGGTTCCGCAACATTTTCGCCCGAACGAGAACGCCCGAGAACACCCGCTGCGGGGCCGCTCGAGTGCCGCGCGTCGATCGGCCGGCGGCGCACGCGGACTCGGGGCCCGGGTTAGGCCTCATAGGGCTCGGGCCACGCGGAACCTATAATCTCGCGGTTATGCAGTAACGGCTACGCAAGCGGCTACGCAAGAACGCCCGGCATCCCCATCATGCGCACGGGCCCAACCACCACGAGGAGACTCAGCATGCAACGTTCGGGCATCGCCCTTTTCCGCTCTGTCGCCGTCGGCGTCGCCCTGCTCGGGCTCGCCGGCGTCGCCGGCGCCCAGCAGAAGTTCGTCAATATCCTGACCGGCGGCCAGAGTGGCGTGTACTACCCGCTCGGCGTCGCGCTCGGCCAGATCTACGGCAAGGCATTGCCGGACGCGAAGACCAGCGTGCAGTCGACCAAGGCCTCCGTCGAGAACCTGAACCTGCTGCAGGCCGGACGCGGCGAGCTCGCCTTCACGCTCGGCGACGCCCTGTCGGATGCGTGGAAAGGCAACGAGGACGCCGGCTTCAAGGCACCGCTGAACAAGCTGCGCACGGTGGCCGGCATCTACCCCAACTACATCCAGATCGTGGCCAACGCGGATTCGGGCATCAAGACTCTGGCCGACCTGAAGGGCAAGCGCATCTCGGTGGGCGCCCCGCGCTCCGGCACCGAGCTCAACGCACGCCACATCCTCAAGGCCGCGGGCCTGTCGTACAGCGACTTCGCCAAGGTCGAGTACCTGCCGTTCGGCGAATCGGTCGAGCTGATGAAGAATCGCCAGCTCGACGTGACCCTGCAATCCGCCGGCCTCGGCGTGGCCTCGATCCGCGACCTCGCCACGTCGATCAAGGTCACCGTCGTGACGATCCCGGCCGATGTCGTCGCCAAGATCGGCGACCCCGCCTACCAGCCGGCCCCGATCCCCGCCAACACCTACACCGGCCAGACCGAGGCGGTGCCGACGGTGGCGATCAAGAACTTCCTGGTCTCGCACACCGGCGTGCCCGACGACACGGTCTACGCGATGACGAAGGCGCTGTTCACCAACCTCGACCAGATGGTCGCGGCGCACGCGGCGGCGAAGGGCATCATCGCGGCAGAGGCCTCGAAGGCTCCTCCGGCGCCCCTGCACCCCGGCGCGGAGCGCTACTACCGCGAGGCCGGACTGCTAAAGTAGTCGCAGCCCAGGCAGTTCCGATCGAAAATGGCACAGCTTGGCTGTGCCATTTTTCTTTGCGAGCCATGCGATGACCCAACCGGTTTCCGACGCCGACGCCGACCTGCAGCACGGGACGTTCCGCTTCCCGCCGGGGGTCTTCGCGGTTGCGATCGCGTTTTCCACCTTCCAGGTCGTCACCGCGGCGTTCAGCCCGATCTCGAGCACGGTCGTGCGCGCGGTCCACGTGGGCTTCCTGCTGCTGATGACCTTCCTGTTGATGCCTCCGGTCGGGCGCCGCTGGCTCGGCTGGATCGTCGGTGGTGTCGGCTTTGCCTTCAGTTTCTATCACTGGATCTTCGAAGCCGACCTGATCCAGCGCGCCGGCGAACTGACGAACTGGGACATGCTGATCGGGATCGTCACCATCGCACTCGTCTTCGAGGCCGCCCGCCGAGTGATGGGGATCGCGCTGCCGCTCATCTGCGGAGCCTTCCTGCTGTACGGCTTGTTCGGCCAGTACCTGCCCGGCTCGCTCGCCCATCGCGGCTACGGGTTCGACCAGATCGTCGGGCAGCTCGGGTTCGGCACGGAGGGCATCTACGGCACGCCCACCTACGTGTCATCGTCCTATATCTTCCTGTTCATCCTGTTCGGCTCCTTCCTCGAGCAGGCCGGCATGATCAAGCTGTTCACCGACTTCGCGCTCGGCCTGTTCGGCCACCGGCGTGGCGGGCCCGCCAAGGTGGCCGTGGTGTCCTCTGCGCTGATGGGAACGATCAACGGCTCGGGCGTGGCCAACGTCGTGACCACGGGACAGTTCACGATCCCGCTGATGAAGCGGTTCGGCTACAAGGCGGCGTTCGCGGGAGGGGTCGAGGCGACCTCGAGCATGGGCGGGCAGATCATGCCGCCGGTGATGGGCGCGGTGGCCTTCATCATGTCGGAGACGATCAATGTCCCGTACGTGGACATCTGCGTCGCGGCCACGATCCCGGCGCTGCTGTATTTCTTCACCGCGTTCGTGATGGTGCACCTGGAGGCGGGCCGCGCCGGACTGCACGGCATCCCCAAGGAAGAGTGCCCCGATCCGTGGCGGGCGGTGCGCGAGCGCTGGTACCTCGTGCTCCCGCTCCTGATGCTCGTCTTCCTGCTGTTCTCCGGGTACACGCCGCTGTTCTCCGGGATGGTGTCGCTCGCGCTCACGGTAGTGCTCATCTTCGGCTTCGTGCTGGCCGCGCGCTTCGGCGCCATGGGCATGCGGATCCTGTTCTGGGTCGTGACCGGGATGGCCTGCTCGGCGTTCTTCAAGTTCGGCATCGGCGCCGTGCTCGCGGTGATCGCCGTGATGACGGTCATCCTGCTCTTCGTGCGGGGCGGCCGCCAGACCCTGAACGACGGGAT
>JAOUJD010000293.1 GCA_029883565.1 Burkholderiaceae bacterium | reverse complement strand
TGTCGCTTCACCGGGGTAATTGTCATTTGATTGCCTCCCGCAAGTTGACTGTCCGATCCAGATTCTTCTCGAGCGCCTGGTCCATCCTGGCCAGGTAGGCGCTGGCCTGCGCCTGTCGGCTCTCGTTGAACGGGCGGATCTGCAGCAACCACAGGCGGCCGCTGACGAATGCGAACTCCACGTCGGCTGCAGCCGGCTGGCCGCGGTCGTCGGTCTGCTGGAATTTCCTCGTGATCTCGTCGGAGAAGGCGATCAGCTGCCGCACTTCGTCCGGTCGCAGCAGCGTTTCGGCGCCCGACGTGGCGACCTTGGCGATGCCGCCGCTGGCCTGCGGAACCATGCGTCGCGGCGCCGTCGCGGCCGCCATCAGGCGCACGCCGCCCGTGCGCTTGTCGATCCTCACCGACTCGGCCGCCTGCCCCTCGACGGCGCCGCCGACGCCCTCGTTGACGGCCACCGAGAGCACGTTGCGGTCTCCGGACTCGACATCCTGCGTGATCATCACGCCGGAGATGTCAGAGGGCACCGTGGCCAGCAGGAGCACCGCCGGGTAGATGTGCTCGGGCCCCTTCATGTGCGCCTGCCGCCAGGCCCAGGCGCGCTGCGTGTAGGGCGAAGCCCAGACTTCGAGGATGCCCTTCACCGTGTTCTCGAAGCCCACGATGTTGAACAGGGTCAGGTTGAGGCCGGCACCCGTGAATCCCGGGAGGTCCTCGACGTTGGTGTCGGACCGGATGAACACCCCGCCCTTGAAGTTCGGTCCGAACTCCTTTGCCATCGCCGCCCGCAGCTGTTCGCGGAACTTCGGTCCCGGGTCGGTCTTGATGATCGTCGAATAGATCTCGGCCCGCAGTTGCTCGGCGAACCGGTTCGCCTCGCTCGATCCTGCCGGCATCGCCTCGAGCCTGCGGAAGCTTTCGACCATCCACTGGTAGACGGTCTTTCCGCTGTTCCTGTACGGACGGTCGAGCACCGTGGCCCGGTACAGGCCGAAAGGCAGTCCCACCCCCGGTGCGACCCGGTCGGGAAAGTTCGCCTTCAGCTCACCGAGCTTCGCCGCCTTCGGCCCGACGATGCGACCCGAATCCTTCGCCCGCAGCGTGTCCAAGCTGACGAATCCGCGCACCGACAGGTCGAGCTTCTTCAGGTCCGGCTCGAACATGATGCTGGTGGACGGCTGCTGCTCCTTGCCGAGCACCGCGTCCCATTGCGGACCGTCGTCAGCGATCTCGACGAGGCCCGAGGCGCTGACTGCGAGCACGGCGCGCCGGCCGTCGACCTGCCGCAGCGCCGGCAGCGTCGACTGATCGACCGCCACGTTCGGAATGCCGAGGTTGCGCGCGAGCAGCTGCACATGCGACAGCGGATTGCCCGCCCCGGCAGTCAGGATCCCGGCGATCGGCGGCAGGTCCGCGACGGTTTCCGGCAGCACGTAGATGCCGTCGGCATGGAACTGGTCAGCGCGCTGCATGTCCGGATTGGTGTGCAGTACACCGCGCGCGATTCCCGGATTCAGCGCGTTGAAGCCGACGCTGACCTCGCTGCCGAACAGGGTGTTGCGGACGCCCGCCTGCCGGTTCGCGTCGCGCTTCAGGGGGTCGAGCACCTGTGCGTAGAAGAGCAGCGGGCTGCCGCGCAGCTGGTCCTGGACGAAGAGTTCCGCCTTGGGCTCAAGCTCCGCGAGCTTGTCCATCGCCTCGCCGAACTGGAAACGCAGTTGCTGGGTGCTCCAGCCTGGCACGAGCGCGAGGTAACGCAGCTCGGCCATGTAGTTCCGCAGCGGCGCCTGTTCGATGCCGAGGGACTCGAAGGATTTCTGCAGGGCGCCGCGCTCGCGCTCGTTGAGCAGCCCGGTGCCATACGCGGCCTCGACGGCAGAGCGCAACAGGATCAGATCGGCCCCCCTGGGCGCCGCGCCGACCGCATCGCGGATCGTGTTGCCGATCCGGAGGTTTTCCTCCTCCACCGCGATGGACAGATCGAGGAGCCGCAGCCGGTCCCCGGCCGTCCTGATCGTTGGCAGGCTGCGGCGCAGGGAAGCGAGCAGGTCCGCCGTCAGGCGATACCGGCTGACGACGTCGTTTTCGCGCTGATACGTGGCCACAGCGTCGCGCAGCGTCTTCTGCAGAGCCGGCTCGCGCCCGAGCGCCCGAGCCGCGCTGCCCAGCGTCTCGTCGAGCGGCCTGGGCTGGTAGACCCGATCGATCTCGGCGGCGAGATCCTCGTAGCTCCTGCTCAACTCCTGCGACCTGGCGGTCTTTGCGTAGCTTCTGACGCGCGCCGCATCGGCGGCTTCGGGCGTGCCATGGATCTTGGCCCTCAATGGCGCGAATCCGGGGTCGCGGTCCGACAAGGCCGCCGCCATCTGCCGGACCTTCTGCGCGGACGCCGTGTCCTGTCCATGCGGCAGCATGCGGACGCCGGCGCGCAGCGCGACGTAGCGATAACCGGTCCACTCCGCTCGCATGGCCATCGCCTGCAGCAGGTTGCGCGCGCCCTCGCGTTCGTCCTCTTCCTGCAGCGCGCCCCGGTAGAACAACGCACGCCGCATGATCCAGCCGTCGTCGACGGCGATCAGGAACTTCTCGACGAGAAGCTGGGCGAACGCGTCCGGGAAGTCGGGCGCGGCAACTGCCTTTGCCGCGTCGATGCCAGCCAGCAGAGTGCCGACCCGGTAGCCCTTCGAGCGCAGCTCCTTCGTGCGGTCGCTCCATTCACCGTGCTGGACTCCGCCGCCGTGGTTCGAGCAGGCGTATTCCTTCGGCGGGAAGACCGACCCGTCCTTGCAGTACCACTTGACGCCGGAGAACGGCCCCCGAGGAGCGTCCTTCATCTCCATGATCCAGCGGCGGTACTCCCCCCGCGCGGCGTGCCCGGAATCCGCTTCCGCGGAGGCCGCAGCGGTCCCGGTGGTCAGCGCCAAGGCCGAAACAGCGATCAACGGCAGCAGGCATGACCTGCGGACAACGATCGAACTCAAGATCCCCTCCACTTCCTGATGGCGCGCGCACCCCGCGCCGTTACTGACCCCATCCGAGCACATCGCGCATGAACGACCAGCGCCTGCGACGCGGTTCGGCTCCCTTTCCCAGTGCCCAGTATTCGTAGGCGCGCTGGATCGACCCCTCGCTACGGGCGAAGACAATCCAGGTGTTGACCACACCCGCCAGGTCATCCGAATGCAGCGGCATTCCGAACGCGATCGGGAGCGTCATCGGATTCGGCTCCGGAACGACGACCGTGTACTGCGGAAACAGCAGCGTCGCCGCAGCGCCGCTTTCCGCCGGCATCAGGTAGGCATCGAGTTCCGGTCGACGCCCCTCGAAGAATGCGAGCGGCGAATCCATCGGCACGAACTGCACGTCCGCGTCGCCGAAATAGCGCTGCAGGCTGGCC
>JAOUJD010000055.1 GCA_029883565.1 Burkholderiaceae bacterium | reverse complement strand
GCGAGCGACAGGGCCACGCCATGCAGAGACACCGGATGCGCCGCGCGGATCCGCTCGAGCCACGCGATACGCGGGCCGCCGTCGACCATGTAGTTCTCGGCGTGCACCTCGTACCACAGCCCGGGGGCGCTGCACGCATGCGCGTCCTCGAAGTGGTGGGGCTTGAGGCCAAGGCCGGCCGTCAGTGTCATTTCAACTGTCCTCGGGAAGCGGATCAGGCAGCCGCGGCGCGCATGCGGAACGATGCGTCCGCATTGGAGGGGAAACGCGCCGCGGCTGGCGACTCACATCTTGATCGGCTGCAGCGAGCCCTTGCCTTTCGGGGTGGTCATCGTGTCGCAGGTGCCTTTCGGAACGTATTTCCAGGCGTTGCCCTGGTAGTCGACTTTCGACGTGCCGGCGCAGGTGGTGCCCGGGCCGGCCTGGCAATCGTTCTGGCCGGCCTTGGCGATGCCGTAGCACTTTTCCTTTTCGCCCTTGATCGAGGCGCCCTTGTCCTGCGCCATGGCGGCGCCGGCGACGACAGCCGCCAGCGCGAAAGCGGCGGTGGCGAGGGATTGACGACGGTTCATGCGGTATCTCCTGTGTACGTGTGCAAGTGGGGTCGACCTGCCCGTGCGGGCCTGTCTGCCGGTTAATCGCGCGGCAGGTGCCGGGTCTTACAGACGCGGCACCAGCGCCGCGAAAATAAATTCCTGCGATGCCCTGTAAGAAGAGACGGCCTGCGTCGACCAAGGCGCGCCGCTCCGGCCCATACGCTTCGAAAGCCATCCAATGCTGATTCCCCGCCAGCCTGTCCCCGACCTTGCCGTTCCCGTCGTCGCCGGGAGCACCTGGGCACTCAGCGCACAGGCGCCACAGGCCTTCACGCTGATCGTCTTCTATCGCGGCCTGCACTGCCCGGTATGCCGCGCCTACCTGCCGGAATTGAACCGGTTGCACGGCGAGTTCGCCGCGCGCGGCGTGAATGTGCTGGCGGTGTCGAGTGACACGCCCGAACGGGCCGCGCAGGCCGTCGCCGACTGGCACCTCGACCACCTGACGGTGGGCCACAGCCTGCCGCTCGACGAAGCGCGGCGCTGGGGACTGTACGTATCCAGCAGCCGTGGAAAGACTTCCATCGGCATCGACGAGCCCGCCCGGTTCTCCGAGCCCGGCATCTTCCTCGTCCGACCGGACCGCACCCTGTACTTTGCGACGGTGCAGACGATGCCTTTCGCGCGGCCGCACTTCGATGAACTGCTGAAGGCGATCGAGTTCGCGCTGAAGAACAACTACCCGGCACGCGGCGAAGTCGCATGAGACCCGTGCGGTCAGCGTACGGCGGCGCGGCGAACGGTCCCATCGCGCTCGCGCGCTAAGCTCGCCCGATGGCGCGCTCCCTCAGCTGCGGCGTGATCGTCCGGCGCGTTGCCGGAGAGCTGCTGCTGTGCCACGCCACCGGCCGCGGCCATTGGGACATCCCCAAGGGCGTGCGCGACGCCGACGAGACCCCGCTGCAAGCCGCGTTGCGCGAACTGCACGAGGAGGCCGGGCTCGTGCTGGCATCCGACAGCCTGCGCGACCTCGGCCCGCACGCCTACCTGTCGGGCAAGGATCTGCACCTGTTCGTTGTCGATCCGCCGCTGCCCGGGCTGTCGACCGATCAGTGCCGCTGCACCACGTTCTATCGGGCGCGCAACGGGCGCGAGGTACCGGAGGTGGACGCCTACCGCTGGGCCGCGCGCGACGAGGTGCCGTACCTCGCGGGCAAGAACATGGCGCGCGTCCTGATGTCGCTCGACTGGTAGGCGAAGCGCTCGGTCCGCTCAGTTCGAGCGCCGCGTCGGCCGCAACGTCCGCCGTTGAGCCGGCCGGATCGCGCCGGGCCAGGCGCCCTGCGGCGCACTGGCTGCACCCCAGCCCGTAACAGCAACGGCCCGGATGGTCACCCGACCCGTCCCGTTTCACGGGACCGCGCGCGGCTTTGCCCCAATTCTTGACGCAGGGCCATGCAGTGCCGGTTTCCCATGCCATTAATGAACGGAAAAACGCACCGCGGAGGCAGCGATGGACAAGGTATGGCTCAAGCAGTATCCCGAAGGCATCCCGGCTGAAGTCGACTTCACGGCCTACAGCTCCCTGAAGGAGATCCTGGCGAGCAGTTGCGCCCGGTTCGCAGACCTGCCGGCCTACGGCAACATGGGCGTGTCGATCACCTACCGCGAGCTCGACCAGCTGAGCCGCGACTTCGGCGCCTACCTGCAGAAGGTGGCCGGCCTGAAGAAGGGCGACCGGCTCGCGATCATGCTGCCGAACCTGCTGCAGTACCCGGTGGCGCTGTTCGGCGCGCAGCGCGCCGGCGTCGTGGTGGTCAACACCAACCCCCTCTACACGGCGCGGGAGCTCGAGCACCAGCTCAAGGACTCGGGCGCCACCGCGATCGTGGTGCTGGAGAACTTCGCGCACACGCTGCAGGAGGTTCTCCCGCGCACGCCGGTCAAGACGGTGATCACGACGCAGATCGGCGACATGTTCCCCGCGTTCAAGCGGATGCTGACCAACCTCGTCGTCAAGCACGTCAAGAAGATGGTGCCCGAGTGGCACATGGCGCAGACGGTGAGCTTCAACGACGCGCTGGCGGCCGGGCGCGTCCACGCGCTCGACGACGTGACGATCCATCTCGACGACCTCGCCTTCCTGCAGTACACCGGTGGCACGACCGGCGTGGCCAAGGGCGCGATGCTGACGCAGGCCAACATGGTCGCGAACCTGCAGCAGGTCGCACCCTGGATCGCGCGCGACCTGCTCGACGGCGAGGAGACCGCGCTGATTCCGCTGCCGCTCTACCATGTGTTCGCGCTCACCGTGAACCTGGTGTTCATGAAGATCGGCGCGCACATCGTCCTGGTGACCAACCCGCGCGATTTCCCGGCGTTCATCCACCTGCTGAAGAAGACGCCGATCACCGCGATGATCGGCGTGAACACGCTGTACAACGCTCTGCTGAACGCGCCGGGGTTCTCCGAACTGAACCTGCACGCGCTCAAGATCTGCGCTGCCGGCGGCATGGCGGTGCAACGCGCGGTGGCCGAACGCTGGAAAGCCGCCACCGGCGTGCCGCTGATCGAGGGCTATGGCCTCACCGAGACCTCGCCGATCGCCATCTCGAACCCCCTGAACATCGAGGAGTGGAGCGGCAACATCGGCCTGCCGATCCCGTCGACCGAAGCCGCGATCCTCGACGACAGCGGCGCCGTCCTGCCGATCGGGCAGGTGGGCGAGATCGCGATTCGCGGACCGCAGGTGATGAAGGGCTACTGGAACCGGCCCGAAGAGACTGCCAAGGTGTTCACTGCCGACGGCTGGTTTCGCACCGGCGACATGGGCATCATGGACGCGCAGGGCCACTTCAAGATCACCGATCGCAAGAAGGACATGATCATCGTGTCCGGCTTCAAGGTGTTCCCGAACGAAGTTGAAGACGTGGTGATGCTGCATCCCGGCGTGATGGAGGTGGCCGCGATCGGCGTGCCGGACGAGAAGTCGGGCGAAGCGGTGAAGATCGTCGTCGTGAAGAAGGACGCAGCACTCACCGAGCGCGAGCTGCTCGAGCACTGCCGGCAGCACCTGACCAACTACAAGGTGCCGCGCATCGTCGAGTTCCGCACCGAGCCGCTGCCGAAGACCAACATCGGCAAGATCCTGCGGCGCGAACTGCGCACGCCGCAGCCGAAGGAGGCCGTTGCCGCGTAGCCGGCCCCGTCATGAAGGAAGCGGCGGTGCATACTGCCGCTTCCGCAGCCGGCGCACCGCTCGATGAGTTCAGACCCCCGGCGTTTCAACATCCCCCTGATCGCCCTGCACTGGCTGACGCTGCTGCTGATCGCCCTCGCCTACGCGACGGACCAGCTGCGGGAAGCGTTCGAACACACGCCGACCGAAGGGTTGCTGACGCACTGGCACAGCGTGTTCGGCGTCACCGTGCTGGGCGCGACGGCGTTCCGGTTGGTCGTGCGTGCCTTCACGCGCGCACCGGCCATCGTGCCGGCGCCGCCGCGCTGGCAGGAAGTCCTGGCCGCGCTGACGCACGCCGCGCTCTACGGACTGATGATCGCGCTGCCACTGACGGGCTGGCTGATGTTCAATGCCGATGGCAAGGCCGTGGTGTGGTTCGGCACCCAATTGCCCACGCTGCTGGGGCCGAGCAAGGGACTCGCCAAGGCGCTGAAGGAAGTGCACGAGGCGATCGCGACGGCCGGCTACTTCCTGATCGGCATGCACGCCGCAGCGGCGCTGTTCCACCACTACGTCGTGCGCGACAACACGCTGCGGCTGATGTGGCCCGGACTGCGGCCGCGGGCGCCCTAGTCGACGGCTCGCCCGACGGCCGCGTCGCCGTCGCTACGCTGTGGCGCGGTGCGCCGCGCGCGCCGGCTTCTTGGCGGCAGACGGCGGCATCACTTCACACCAGGCTGCCTTCGCGTCGCGGGCGATGTGCCGTCCGGCGAGCCGCATTGCGCGCCAGAGCGCCTGCACCGGCTCGCGCGACGCCTTCGCCGCCCCGGTCACTTCGCGCATCGAGCTGCGCGCGAAGCGTCCTGCCGCGTTGCCGGCAACCTGGAGCTTGCGCCCCGCCATCTCGATTTTCGCCTTCATCTCCGCAACCGGAACCGGCTGCGCAGCCGGCGCGGGTGCGGCAGACGGCTTCGCCATCGACTGGCGTGCTTTCCGCTGGGCGGGTTGGGATTTGCGGGCAACCATGGTTTCTCCTTTCGAGTGTCTCGGCTCCGGCCGTTTGGCTGCCGGACGTTTCCATGGTGAGCGGTCGCGGCCCGGACGCCATGCTTCGCGTCACGGCGGGCGCATTCGAGGTGGAAGGTTCTAATTTCCGGCTGTGTGCTTGCGCACCAGCAGGCCGGTGGTCGAGACCTGGACGTCGAACTCGGCCTCCCGGTCCGCCGGCACGAAGGACGCCGAGCCGTACTCGGCGTCCACCAGCGGCGCCAACGCCACGAAGCGGCGGCGCAGGTCGAAGAGGTCGAGCGGCTTCTTCGCGCCGAGCGCATGCACCGTGCGCGGCAACGTGTTCTCTTCCGTCAGCGATCGATAGCGCCCGGCGATGCGGTCGAGTTCGTACGCCGTGTGCAGCCCCATCAGGCTGGCCATCGGCGTCCACTTCAGGATGTGCGCGTCGATGTAGATCTCGTCGCCGGCGAGCTGGTAGGTGAGCGTGCGCCCGTCCGGAAAGCGCACCACCGCCTGGAATCTCTTTTCACCGAGCGGACGGACTGTGACGTGAGCGGCTGTCTCCTCGTGGGTCAGCGCACGGTAGCCCGCCGTGCCGATGCCCACCGTGCCAAGCAACGCCGCCAGCGTCGCGAGCAGCGTGCCCGTGACGAGCTGCAGCACGAACGACACGGGGCGCACGCGGAACAGCGCAACGAGGCTGGCAATGACCAGCACTAAACCGAGCAGGCCCAGCACCGCCGCCACCAGCGGCCATGAAAAGTCGAACAGCGATGCGGTCATGAACGGCAGCCCTCGCAAGTACGTGCGCGGGCGGTCGGCGCTCGCCCACTATCCAGACGATAGGCCATGCCCGGGCTGCCCGCTGGCAGGCGGATGGGCGGCTCTCTGCGCTACCGCCCGCCGTCGTCCTGGTCGTCGTGCCAATGCCGGTGCCGCGGCGGCGGTACGACAACCACCGGCGGCGGCACGACGCGTACCACCGGCCGGCCGTAGCCGTAGCCATAGCCGGGATAGGCCGGCGCGACCACGCAGCCGGACAGGGCGACCGCACCGGCGGCCAGGGCGATCAGGGTCAGCAGGCGACGCGACATAAGGGCCTCCTTCGGAGCAGGGCGTCGACGCACGTCGCGTCGATACCCATGCAACGGCTCGCGGAAAGGAGGCGTGGACGCCGAAGTCGTAACGAGAGGTAACGCCGCGCCAGCCGCCCGGCGCGCAATCGATCAGGCGCGGCCTAGCGCGGCAGCCTGGTCGTGCACCACTCCTGTTCACACGGGATGCCGTTGTTGTCGGGATCGAGCTGGGCTCCCGCGCAGCTCTTGAGGAAGAACTTCGCTTCCTCGCACGAGGTCATCTCCGAGCACTGCGTGCGGCCGTCGCATCGAAAGCGAGCGGCCGGCGAAACCTTCGGGGCGTCGAGCGCACCCGCAGGCGCCGGCGGCGGCGAATCGGAACCGGCTCCGGCGTATTGCATCCAGCCATAACCGGCGGCGGCGAGCAGCGCCAGCGCAATGACGATGCCCCCGAGCGGACGGCCCGCGCTGCGGCGTGCCTCGCGCGCCCGTCCGGGCTGCGGACGGTCCGGATGCGCCGACCGGTCGCCGGCCCGCCGCACGTTGACTGCGCGCTTCGTGCCGTCGGCATCGGACTCGATCTCGAAGCTCACCCGCTCGCCGAGCTTCAGCCGGCGCGTGTCGCGCGGAAAGGCGGAGACATGCACGAAGATCGGCGCCCCGCCGTGCTGCGGCGTGATGAGGCCGACGCCGCGATCCTCGCTCCATTCCTTCAGCATGCCGTCGAATCGCATGCTCCAGTGTTGCAGAATGCGCCACTGCGTGCGGCCCGACAGTCGGCGGCGCGCCGCCGCCGGGCAGGCATCCGGTCCGCTGCGCAGCTACTTCTTCGCCTTCGGCAACCGGTACTCGACCTTGTTGTCGTCGAAGACGAGAACGCCGTCGCGCTCGAGTTGCTCCATCAGCGCCGGCAGCTGGCCGGGCTCCATCTTGCGGCCGAGGTGCGACTCGATGTGCCTTTCCAGTCGCGCGCGCTTGGAGGGTCGCTTGTCGCCCATCTTATGCAGGCTCGCGATCACCTTGGCGATCGCGTCCGGCGCGGGCCGGGCCGGGGCGCGCGTCGACGCGGCCGCCTTCTTCGCGGCCGCGGGCGCGGCGGCGGACTTCTTCGCCGGAGCTTTCCTGCTCGCGGATTTCTTTGCCGCCGGCGCCTTTGCCGCGGTCGCCTTCTCGGTCTTGTCCGTCTTCTCCGCCCTGGCCGCCGGCGCCGCGCGCGCGGCGCGCTTCCTCGCCGCCTTCGGCTCCGCCGGCTCGGCGCCGTTGCCTTCGAGCGCCGCCTTCAGCGAGGCGACACGCGTGGCCGAGTAGCCGTGGCTGCGCACGTGCATCAGCAGCGGATCGAAGTCCGTGTCGCGCGACACCACGACGAAGCGCGCGCCCTTGCCGGCCGCTGCGCGGTCCTGCGCCGACACCAGCTCTCCGAGGTAGAACGCGATGTGCATGTCGACGGCGTTGCGGCCCGCCTTGGCGCAGCGGATGAAGGTCACACTGGCGCCGAGCGGCTGCCAGGCCTCGGCAACGTCGGCCGAATACTTCGTCTGGCCGGGACCGCGGAAGATGCACAGGCGCACGCCGTCGCCGCGCACGAGCCCGATGTCGGCGGCGGAGGGCTGGACGTTTTCAAAGTCGACGAGGATGTAGGTCAGGGTCATGGCCGCGCCTTGGCGCACAAAGGAATCCCTGCACACTCTAGCGCGCCGGCGTCGACTCGACCCCGGATGGCGCAAGCGGGGCGGAAACGGTGCCCCCGGAAGCCGCGCCGGGCGCGCGCCGCCGCGGGTGTCCGCACGGGCACTGCCGATCAAGCCGGCAACGGCTTCTGGTTCGCCTCCTTCCGCCGCATTGCCTAGACTGGATGTGTCCGTGGGCGGGATCCTTCGCGGAGCCGAACCGCTCTGGACCTGGAAGCGGGTGTGTCCTCCTGGACGGACCCGCGCAGGATTGCCGAGTCCCTCAAGCGGTCCGCTGACGGCAGCCGCTGCGCGGCCTGACGTCCCGAACCTCGTTACCCGCTGGCCCTATCGATGGAAGACGCGTTCAGACTGCAGGAGCACGAGACTCTGGTCAGCGGCCTGCTGAACGCGTCCGCATACCCACATCCGGCCCAGCGCGTCGAACGGATCGACACGCACATTTCAACGGTCCTGCTGGCCGGCGACTTCGCCTACAAGATCAAGAAGCCCGTCGATCTCGGCTTCCTCGACTTCTCTTCGCTGGAGAAGCGGCACCGCTACTGCCTGCAGGAGCTGCGCCTGAACCGGCGCACGGCCCCGGACCTGTATCTCGACGTCGTTCCCATCGTGGCGACGGCCGCCGGACCGCGCATCGGCCCCGCGGCAGGAGACCCCATCGACTACGCGGTCCGGATGCGGCGCTTCGACCCGGACTGCACACTGGACCACGTGGCTGCGCGGGGACAGCTGACCGGCGAACTCGTCGATCGCCTGGCGGCCGTCGTCGCGCGCCTGCATGCCGGAGCGGCCGTCGCGCCGCCGGGCTTCGGCACATCGGGCGCCGCGCGGCAGGTCACCGACGCCAGCCTTGGCGCGATTCGCGACCGGGTGCAGGCGGCGTCGGACCGCGCCCGCATCGACGCGCTTGCCGCCTGGTCGGCCGCTGAATGGCGCGCACGCGCGCCGCAGATGGACGCGCGCGCTGCCTCCGGCTCCGTCCGCGAGTGCCACGGCGACCTGCACCTCGCCAACATCGTGCTGCTCGACGGCGAGCCGGTTCCCTTCGACGGCATCGAGTTCAGCGACGAACTGCGCTTCATCGACGTGATCTGCGACGTCGCGTTCACGTTCATGGACCTGATGGACCATGGCGTGCCGCCTCTGGCCTGGCGCCTCGTCGGGCGCTACCTCGAGCTGACGGGCGACTACGCGGGGCTGTCCGTGCTGCCCTACTACGCCACATACCGCGCGCTCGTGCGCGCCGAAATCGCCCTGATCCGACTTCGGCAGCCGGAGCTGAAGCGGCAGGTTCGGCTGCGCGAACACACTTCCTTCGAGCATTACCTTGCGCTGGCGGAGCGGCTGCGCCGTGCGGGCGCGCGGTCGCTGGTGGTGATGACCGGACTGTCGGGTTCGGGCAAGTCGACGATCGCACTCGAACTCGCCCAGCAGCTCGGAGGCGTCCGCATCCGGTCGGACGTGGAGCGCAAGCGGCTGTTCGGCTTCGCGCCACAGGACCGCACCCAGCGCGCCGTCTATTCCAGAGAAGCTACTGCGCGCACCTACGACCGCATGGCGGAGGTTGCGCGGGCAGCGCTCGCGGCCGGCGTCCCGGTGGTCGTCGACGGCGCCTTCCTGAAGCGCGCGGAGCGCGATCGCTTCCGGGCGCTGGCGCGGGAACTGGACGCGCGCTTCGCGCTGGTCGCCTGCGAAGCGCCGCCGGACGTTCTGCGCGCCCGGGTGGCCGCGCGCCATCGCGCGGGCAGCGATGCATCCGAGGCGGACCTCGACGTGCTCGCGCGCCAGATCGGGTGGCAGGAGCCGCTGTCGCCCGATGAGCGCGTCGACTGCGTCCAGATCGACACGCAGGGAGACTGGACCGGCGTGGAGGCGCAGTGTCGATCACTCGTCGACGCCTGGCAGAACGACGCCCGATAGCGCCGGTTGCACGCGATGGCGGCAGCCCGGCTGTCGCTTGCATGCATTCATCCGCGCGTTCGCAAGAGGCTGGAATCCGCTCGCGAATTTCCTCGGGATTCATCCCGGAATCGCCAGAGCTTCGCGCGGCCTGGCAAGGAACGGGGTCGTCCGCTTTCCGCGCCTACTTGACGGGCCAGACGTGCGCCGCAGAGAGTCGATTGTTCATGCCGTCCGGCTCGAGGAAGTCCACCCGGACACGAGCGCCCGGCTTCAGCGCCGAAAGGTCGTACACCTCCTCGCGCACGTGGACATCGGCCGTCTTGCCGTCCGCCGACTGAAGGCGGACGGTCCGTGCGTATGTGTCGGTGGACACGACGACGAACACGCCCGGCTGCGGCGCGTAGTTGATGCCTCCGCCCTGCATTCGCTGACCGCCATCCCCTGCCGGCCGCTCCGCCAGGGCCGGGGTCACGCAGCAAACTGCGCCCAGTGCAAGCGCCAGAAACCTTGTGGCCGCGTTCATTCGTCCTCCCAAGTCAGGCCCGGAGCGTCAGGTTACTCGGGTCTAGCCGCGTGAAGCGCAGTCGCCGCAGCGGGCGAGCGCCTCCACCGCGCCACGTGCGATCAACTCCCCGGCTCCCCGCCGCGCAGGTTGAGCATCGCCACCACCGTCGTCCCCCGCCCGGCATTCTCGAAACGGTGCGGGCGATCGCTCGCGAAATGAAAGCTGTCGCCGCGCGACAGGGTCCAGGTGCGCTTGTCCACCGTGAGGCGCAGCCTTCCCTGGATCACGAGTCCCGCTTCTTCACCCTGGTGTGCATACAGCTCGAATCCCGACGTCGCCCCGGGCTCCATGGTCATCAGGAAGAACGTGAAGCGAGCCGGCGTGTCCGCGGTGAGGAGCTGCTTGTAGATGCCCGAGCGCCACGCGGTCAGCTTTCCCCGTGCGGCGGTCCGGACGACGATCTCGCCCTGCGATCCATCCGCGTGGGACGGCTCGAAAAGCATCGACAGGCCGACGTCGAGCGCGTCCGCCAAGCTGGTCAGCGCGCTGAGCGACGGCGACGAGATGCCGCGCTCGATCTGGCTGATGAATCCGATCGACAGCGACGTGCGGTCTGCCAGCATGTGCAGCGACATCTTTCGCTCGTGGCGAAGCTTGCGGATGCGCGCCCCGACCTGCGCGTCCGTCGCCTTGCCGTTGCGCCGTAGCGCCGAGACCTTCGCGGCGGAGGGTTTCGTCGGTTTCACGGGGCGCGCCGATCCGATGATCCGATCACTCGACCTCCAGCCTGTCCCGCATCCGGTAGTAGCGGATCAGCGCACGGGCGACGGTCCTCGTGAAGGGGTAGCCGAAGATCGGCCGCATCGCTGTCACCGGGAACGGAATGTCGTCGGGCCGCTTGCCCGCGACGAGTTCCGCCAGGTAGCGCCCGAGCAGGGGCGCAAGGCCGACGCCGCGGCCGTTGTACCCGAGCGCCGTCCACACGCCTGGCGCCAGCTGGTGCAGGTGCGGCAGGTGGTCCTTCGTCATCGCGACGCGGCCTCCCCAGTGATACGCGAACGGAACGCCGCGCAGCCAGGGAAAAAGCGTGTCGACCGCGGCGCGGAGATTGACGGCGTCGGCGGGCCCGAGATTCTCCCTGAACGGTGCCCGGCCTCCCATGAGCAAGCGGCCTGCGGCATCGCGCCGGTAGTACCAGAGCAGGCGGCGCGTGTCCGAAGCGCAGTGCCCCTGCGACAAGATCCTGGCGCCAAGCTCGGCGGGCAGGGGTTCGGTGGCGGCCTGCATGCTGATCATCGGGACGACCGTGCGCGACAGTCCCGGCCAGAGGGCATCCGTGTAGCCGTTGGTGCCGATGATCACGGCGTTCGCCCTGACCGCCCCGGAGTCGCTGCGCAGCAGCCAGCGACTGCCGTCCCTCGCCAGTTGACGGGCTGGCGAGCGAACAAAGATCTCGGCGCCGGCGCGGCGGGCTGCCGCGGCCAGGCCGCGGTTGAACGACAGGGGCTGCACGTGCCCGGCACGCCGGTCTTCCCATCCGCCGAGGTAGCGGTCCGTGCCGATCAGCTCCCCCAGTCGCGCCCGATCGACGAAGGTCGCCGGCGCTCCGCGCCGGGCCCACTGGTCGCAGCGACGCTTCACCATGTCGAGCGTGCGCGCGGAAATCGCCGGCTGAAGCCAGCCCTTGCGCGTTGCCTCGCAGTCGATCCGGTGCTTCTCGATCAGGCCGAAGACTTCGTCGCCGACGCTGCCGATGGCCGCGACGAGTCGCGGACCCAGCTCTGCGCCGAACATGGCCTCCAGCTCGTCCGGGTCGTACTTCAGGCCCGGGATGACCTGGCCTCCCGTCAGCCCCGAGGCCCCGCGGCCGATGTCGTGGGACTCGAGCAGCACGACGCTGGCGCCGGCGCTCGCCGCCGCCAGCGCCGCGGCGCACCCCGTGTAGCCGCCGCCGACGATGGCGACATCGGCGCCGAGTTCTCCCTTCAGTTCGGGCCAGGGCGTCGACCGCGCGGCCGTTGCGTCCCACAGCGAACCCTTCGTCCCGTCAACCATCGCGACCTCCGCAAACCGGCCGTGAGCGGTGTGCTCACCCAGAGAATTTTCACAATCGTGAAAATTCTGGCACGGAATTGAGTAATATCGTTGAGCAATATCCACGGCTAGCAGGATTGTGGGCATGCATCCACCCGCAGCCGTTCAACCTCTCGATTCTCACGAGGAGACAGGCACCATGAACTTCACGCTCAGGAAGTGGTTGGCAGTCGCGGCGGTCGTCGCGCTGGGTCCGGGAGCCGGCGCAGCGCTGGCGCAGCAGACCTACAAGGTCGGATCGACACCGACCGGTGTGCCGTTCACCTTCATGGACACCAAGACCCAGACGATCGAAGGGGCCATGGTCGACCTGATCACCGCGATCGGCCAGGACCAGGGGTTCAAGGTGCAGGTGGAAGCGACGCCGTTCTCCGCCCTCATTCCCTCGCTGACCAGCAACAAGATCGACATCATCTCCGCGGCGATGCTGATCACGGCGGCGCGGAAGGAAGTGATCGACTTCAGCGATCCCGTGTTCCCGTACCCCGAGGGAATGATCATCAAGGCCGACGACAACACGAAGTACAAGTCGCTGGCCGACCTGAAGGGGCAGGTCGTCGGCGCGCAGGTCGGCACCGTGTACGTGGACTTCCTGAAGAAGAACGGCGAATTCCCCGAGGTGAAGACCTACGATTCGATCGCCGACATCATCCGCGACGTCGGACTGGGCCGGATCAAGGCGGGCTTCGGCGACGGGCCGATCGTTCGCTACCAGCTGTCGCAGCGCAAGGACTCGGGCGCCAAGGTGTCGGAGACCTACGAACCCAAGATGGAGGGTTACGTGGGCATGGGCGTGCGCAAGGGCGACAAGGAACTGCTGGCGAAGATCAACGCCGGGCTGGCCAAGATGAAGAGCAGCGGCAAGCTCGACGAGATCCTGAAGAAGTGGAACCTCAAGTAGCGTCGTCCTGAAAGGCGGGCAGCGCCCCGGCGGCGCCGCTCGCCTCTCGCCGCCCGCCGCCTGCCGTCCCCTGACGACCCGACCCGAGGGTTGAGGTGTTCTCCAGCGCCTTCCTGAACGACGCACGGGAGTTCCTGCCCATCCTGCTGCAGGGTTGCTGGACGACCATCAAGCTCACGGCGCTCGCGCTGGTCCTGTCGACGGTCATCGGATTCCTGCTGGCGCTGATGCGGCTGTCGCCCTACGCGCTGGTGCGGCTGCCGGCCACAACGTTCATCACGGTGATCCGCGGCATTCCGATCATCGTCCAGCTTTTCTACATCTACTTCGTCTTTCCGGAAATCGGCATCGAGCTGTCGGCGTTCCAGGCCGGCTTCATCGGCCTGGGCATCGCCTATTCCGCGTACCAGGCCGAGAACTTCCGGGCCGGCATCGAGGCGATCGACCACGGGCAGATCGAGGCCGCGCAGTCCCTTGGGATGCGCTACTGGCTGCTGCTGCGCCGCGTGATCATGCCGCAGGCGATCCGCATCACGCTGCCGCCGTACGGCAACACGATGATCATGATGCTGAAGGACTCGTCGATCGCATCGACCATCACGGTGGCCGAACTCGCGCGCCAGGGACAGCTGATCGCCTCGTCCACGTTCAAGAACATGACGGTGTTCACGCTGGTGGCGCTGCTCTACCTGACCATGAGCCTGCCGCTGACGGCCCTGGCGCACTGGCTCGAGAAACGGTTCGGCCGGCGATGAT
>JAOUJD010000054.1 GCA_029883565.1 Burkholderiaceae bacterium | reverse complement strand
CGCATAGACGCGCGCGCCAACCTGAAGTCGCGCCGCGGTGCGCCCGCGTGGCTGCGCCTCTCACGCAAGATCGGCGGTCCCGCGCGCGCCCCCGCGCCGATTCGGCGGAGCCGTGCACGACACCGAACTTCATCGCGGCGCCTGAAGAGATCACGCGTTGGCTTCGCGCGACAGCGTCGGATATTCACGCGCGCTTGTGATTGATGCGCGCGCCGAGCTTGCCTAACATTTGTGCACCGGCAATTCCGCCGGCAATGGAGAAGGTTCCGAGATGAGCGACGCGATCGGCACATGCCTGCCCGAGCAGCGAACCGAGTTCGCTGTGCAGGGTGCGCGCCGGCAGCCCCAGTGGCTGGCCGGGGCCGCGTCGCTGGCCGGCGCGCGGTCAAGCCGTTCCATGCAGGCCCATGATCCGGGCGGAGATCCAGGCAGGTAGCTGGACCCGGCTGCAACCAAGCCCGGATCGCGTTGAACGCCTCCGGGCTTTTTGTTTTGGTGCAGCCGTCCATCAGGAGAGTGTCATGTACCGCAAGCGAGACGCGAAGAACGACTTCTTCTACGCCTTCGTCATGTTCGCGGTGTTCGCGGTGGTGGTCTTCAATGTCGCCGCCGAGTTCGTCGCGTACTACCCCGAAGCGTATTTCGTGGACGTCAACGAGGCCGACCGGCCTCGCGTGGTGGTCGCGGAAGCCGACGCGCATGCCGTTGTGGCAGAGCGCGCGGCGTAAGGGGTCCAGAATGAAACCGGGAGTTCCGATCCGCGCTGCAATGGGTGCGGCGCGGATCGGACTACGGCACATTGAAGGAGGCTGCGCATGGATCAGCACCGCCCGAGCGTCGCGGACAAGCGACGCGTATTCCATCGCCTGCACGAGAGCGGGTGCTTCGTGATTCCGAACCCGTGGGATCCTGGCAGCGCGTGTTACCTGCAGAGCCTGGGGTTCAAGGCCGTCGCCACCACCAGCGCGGGCTTCGCCTGGTCGAAGGCGCGCCCGGACAACGGCGCGACGCGCGACATGGTCATCGCCCACCTGCACGAAATGGTCGAGGCCACCGACGTTCCGGTGAACGCCGACTTCGAAGGCGGCTTCGGCGTCGATGCGGGCGGAGTCGAGGAGAGTGTCCGGCAGGCGATCGAGGTCGGCGTGGCGGGACTGTCGATCGAGGATTCCACCGGGGATGCCGCGCGGCCGCTGCACGACCGCGACGTCGCGGTCGAACGCCTGCGCGCGGCGCGCCGCGCGATCGACCGGGCAGGCGGTGACACGCTGCTCGTCGGGCGCTCCGAGGGCTTCATCGTCGGCCGACCCGATCTCGCCGAAACGATCGCGCGCCTGAAGGCGTATTCGGACGCGGGCGCGGACTGCCTCTATGCGCCGGGCCTTCGCACACGCGACCAGATTGCCGCGGTCGTCGCCGCCGTCGCGCCGAAGCCCGTGAACGTCCTGATCGGATGGCCGGACCAACTGACAGTGCAGGACATCGCCGCGCTCGGCGTGCGGCGCATCAGTGTCGGCGGCGCATTGGCGCGCTGCGCGTGGGGCGGCTTCATGCGTGCGGCCCGGCTGCTGGCCGAACAGGGATCGTTCGCCGGGCTCCAGGAGGCGGCAGCCGGCGCGGACCTCAATGCCCTCTTCGCCCGGGGCGCCCGCGACGCAGGCTGAGCGCGCGATCCCGAAGGGAGGCGCGCGCCACGAGCGAGCCAGGGCGGCCAGGGTGAAGTGCGTCCGCTGCGCGGCGACCTATGATTGACAGCGCGATCCGCGATGATCGCTCCTGTCCCCCTCGACGCCCGATGATCCGGCTCTACTACCATCCCGGCAACGCCAGCCTCGCGCCCCACGTGCTCCTTGAGGAGATAGGCGCGCCGTTCGAACTCGTGTTCGTCGACCGCGCGAACGGCGCCCACAAGTCACCCGAGTACCTGAAGCTGAATCCGAACGGCCAGATCCCGGTGCTCGTGGACGGTGGCTTCGTGCTCTACGAAGCGGCCGCCATCTGCCTGTACCTCGCCGACAGGTTCCCCGAGGCGAGGCTGGTGCCACCGCTGCGGACGCCGGAGCGCGGTCACCTCTACCAGTGGCTCTTCTGGTGCACCAACACGCTGCAGGCGATGCTGATGCACTACTTCTACGGCGAGCGCATGGTCGACGACGGCGACGCCGTCGCGGCCGCGCAGGTGAAGAAGCACGCCGAAGCGCGCATCGGCGCGATGCTCGACCGGCTCGACGAACAGCTCGGGTCGCACGGCGGCGACTGGCTGCTCGGCTCGACGTTCAGCGCGGCCGATCCTTATGCGCTGATGCTCGCCCGCTGGACGCGCAACTTCGCGCGGCCTGCCCGCAGCTTGCCGAGGCTGGGGCCGTATCTGCAGCGGATGCTGGAGCGGCCAGCGGTGCAGCGGGCGTTCGCGACGGAGAAGCTGTCGACGCCGTTCGTCTGAGACAGCGACACGCTCGCCAGCCGGGACCGGAAGCTCCTTGCACACGGTCGTGCCGGCACGCCCCGTGCGAACCATGAGACCCGTGCGGGCCTCGACTCCTACATGCTCCGCCGGTACTGGCCGCCGACCTCGAACAATGCATTGGTGATCTGCCCGAGCGAACACACGCGCACGGCGTCCATCAGCACCGCAAACACGTTCTCGTTGCGGATCACCGCCTGCTGAAGCTTCTTCAGCATCTTCGGCGCTTCCTGCGCGTGGCGCTTGTGGAAGTCCTGCAGCCGCGCGAGCTGGCTCTGCTTCTCTTCCTCGGTCGAGCGCGCCAGCTCGACCGTCTGCGGCGCATCGGAAGCATGCGGGTTGCGGAAGGTGTTGACCCCGATGATCGGGTACTCGCCCGTGTGCTTCAGGTGTTCGTAGTGCAGCGACTCTTCCTGGATCTTGCCGCGCTGGTAGCCGAGTTCCATCGCGCCCAGCACGCCGCCGCGCTCGCTGATCGACTCGAACTCCTTCAGAACCGCCTCCTCCACCAGTTCGGTCAGCTCGTCGATGATGAAGCTGCCCTGGTTCGGGTTTTCGTTCTTCGCCAGGCCCCACTCGCGATTGATGATCAGCTGGATCGCCATCGCGCGCCGCACGCTCTCTTCCGTCGGCGTGGTGATCGCCTCGTCGTACGCGTTGGTGTGCAGGCTGTTGGCGTTGTCGTAGGTCGCGATCAGCGCCTGCAGCGTGGTCCGGATGTCATTGAACTGGATCTCCTGCGCGTGCAGCGACCGCCCGCTGGTCTGGCAGTGGTACTTCAGCTTCTGGCTGCGCTCGTTGGCGCCGTACTTGTCGCGCATCGCCACCGCCCAGATGCGCCGCGCCACGCGGCCCATCACGGTGTACTCGGGGTCCATGCCGTTGCTGAAGAAGAATGACAGGTTCGGCGCGAAGTCGTCGATCTGCATGCCGCGCGCCAGATACGCTTCGACGAACGTGAAGCCGTTGGACAGCGTGAACGCGAGCTGGCTGATCGGGTTCGCCCCGGCCTCGGCGATGTGATAGCCGCTGATCGACACCGAGTAGAAATTGCGCACGTTGTGATGGACGAAGTATTCCTGGATGTCGCCCATCACCTTCAGCGAGAACTCGGTCGAGAAGATGCAGGTGTTCTGGCCCTGGTCCTCCTTCAGGATGTCGGCCTGCACCGTGCCGCGCACGTTCTCCAGCACCCAGGCGCGGATCTTCGCGGCTTCGTCCTCGGTCGGCTCGCGGCCGTTGTCGGCGCGGAACCTGTCGAGGTTCTGGTCGGTCGCGGTGTTCATGAACATCGCGAGGATCGACGGCGCCGGGCCGTTGATCGTCATGCTGACCGAGGTGTTGGGCGCGGTTAGGTCGAAGCCCGAATAGAGGACCTTCAGGTCGTCCAGCGTCGCGATGCTCACGCCGCTGTTGCCCACCTTGCCGTAGATGTCCGGCCGCAGGTCCGGGTCGTTGCCGTACAGCGTCACCGAGTCGAACGCGGTCGACAGCCGCTTGGCGGGCATGCCTTCCGACAGCAGCTTGAAGCGCCGGTTGGTGCGGAACGGATCGCCCTCGCCGGCGAACATGCGCGTCGGGTCCTCGTTCTCGCGCTTGAACGCGAACACGCCGGCGGTGTAGGGGAAGCTGCCCGGAACGTTCTCCAGCAGCAGCCACTTCAGCAGCTCGCCGTGGTCCTCGTACTCGGGCAGCGCGACCTTGCGGATCTTGCTGCCGGACAGCGACGTCGTCGTGAGCTTCGTGCGCACCTCGCGGTCGCGGATCTTCACGACGTACTCGTCGCCGGCGTAGGCCTTCTGCATCTGCGGCCACATCGCCAGCAGCTTCCTGCTGCGGGCGTCGAGCTTCGCGTCGCGGTCGGCGGCGAGGGCCTCGAGGTTGGTGTTGTCCTCCTTGCACTCGGCGGCAAGCAGGCGGCGCGCTTCGCTCAGCTGCTGGCGCTGGCGCGCGATCCGCGCCTGCTCCCTGGCGCGCTTCTTGTAGCCGCGCACCGTGTCGGCGATCTCGGCCAGGTAGCGCGTGCGCTGCGCAGGAACGACCGGCGTCTGGTTGGTCGAATGCCGCGTCTTCACCTGCGGCAGCGTGCCATCGCCCGCCTTCAGTCCCAGGTCCTTCAGCCGCGGCAGCAGCGCCTGGTACAGCGCCGTGACGCCGTCGTCGTTGAAGCGCGAGGCCATCGTGCCGAACACCGGCATCTCGTCCGGCTTCTTCGCGAAGTCACCCTTGTTCCGCTGGACCTGCTTGGCGACGTCGCGCAGCGCGTCGGCGGCGCCCTTGCGGTCGAACTTGTTGATGGCGACGAAGTCGGCAAAGTCCAGCATGTCGATCTTCTCGAGCTGGCTGGCCGCGCCGTATTCCGGCGTCATCACGTACAGGCTGAGGTCGACGTGCGGCACGATCGCCGCGTCGCCCTGGCCGATGCCCGAGGTCTCGACGATCACGACGTCGAACCCGGCGACCTTGCACGCCGCCACCGCGTGCGGAAGGCCCTGGCTGATCTCGCTGCCGGCCTCGCGCGTGGCAAGCGATCGCATGTACACCTTCGCGCCGTTGCCCCACGGGCCGATCGCGTTCATGCGGATGCGGTCGCCGAGCAGCGCCCCGCCGCTCTTGCGGCGCGACGGATCGATCGAGATCACCGCGATGTCCGGCCTGTCACCCTGGTCGAGCCGCAGGCGACGGACCAACTCGTCGGTCAGCGAGCTCTTGCCCGCGCCGCCGGTGCCCGTGACGCCGAGCACCGGCACCTTCGCCGTGTCGGCCTGCTTGTGCAGCGCCTCGACGAGCTTCGGATCGACCTCGTTGAGTTCGAGCGCCGTGATCATCTGGGCCAGCGCGCGCCAGCGCTTCGTCCGGTCCTTCTCCTGCAGGCTGTCCAGCCGCTGCGGCGCCGCCTTGCCCAGGTCGTGGTCGCACTCGGCGACCATCAGGCCGATCATGCCGGCCAGCCCCATCTTCTGGCCGTCTTCCGGCGAAAAGATGCGCGCGACGCCGTAGTCGTGCAGCTCCCTGATTTCGTCCGGCACGATCACGCCGCCGCCGCCGCCGTAGACGCGGATTCCCGCGCCGCCGCGCTCGCGCAGCAGGTCGAGCATGTACTTGAAGAACTCTACGTGCCCGCCCTGGTAGCTCGACACCGCGATGCCCTGCACGTCCTCCTGCAAGGCCGCCGTCACGACCTCGTCGACCGAGCGGTTGTGCCCGAGGTGGATCACCTCGGCGCCCATGCTCTGCAGGATGCGTCGCATGATGTTGATGCTGGCGTCGTGGCCGTCGAACAGTGACGCGGCCGTGACGAAACGGACCTTGTGCTTCGGACGGTAGCTGGCGAGCTTCTTGATTTCGGAGAGGTCGGTCATCACGACTCCCGGCAATGGGTCGGCGCCTCCGATGCCGGAGGGCCTGCGAATGGCTAGCTTGGCCAAAGTTGACGTTAACGTCAACTTGGAGCCGGCGCGAGTCCTAGGCCGCCTTGCGCGGCGGCGCGGCGCGCAGGCCGGCGAGGAAGAGGTCGACCATCTGCGGAGCGGCCGTCTTCAGGTCGAAACTGTCGGGCGCCTGGACCCAGTCCCGCATCAGGCCGCCGATGAACGCGTGCAGCGCGTTCGACGCCAGGCGCGTGTCCGTGTAGCCCGGCAACTGGCCCCGGGCCACGGCCTGCTCGAGCAGGCCGCCGCAGTACGAAAGACAGTCGGCGCGCTCCTGCAGGTGCTTGCGCTCGACCAGGGCAAGTTCGTCCGTGTACTCGCACCGCAGGAAGGCCACCTCGAAGATGGCGCGCACCCGCTCGCAGGAGGTCAGGTGCAGCAGCGCCTTGATGGCGGTTTCGCGCACCACCGCAAGAGGGTCTGCGACCGGCGCATGCGGGAGGTCGAACGCGGCGTCGAGCGGCATCTCGGCGCGCGCCAGCATTGCCTCGAACAGGTCCACCTTGCTGGCGAAGTGGTGATAGATCGCGCCGCGCGTGACTCCCGCCGCGTCGGCGACCTCGGCCAGCGAAGCGTGACCGACACCGCGCTCGCGAAATACCCGCTGCGCGGCGTCCAGGACCTGCTCGCGCGTCTCGAGCGCCTCTTCCTTCGTTCTCCTGACCATCTCGCCCTGTCCCGGGAACGGGACTGAAACACGACAGAAATATAAACATACACGAATGTATGTATTATGCGCCCCTGCAGCAAGAAACGCCGCCTTGGGGCTCATCCATGATCAATAAGAGCAGAAGACAGCCTGTCCCCCTCGATGTCGCCGACCGCCGTGCCGCCTGGGTGCGAGGACTCACCCTCGCAGTAGCCATTGTCGCCACTCTAATTGTCCTGGCGGCCTGCAACCGGAGCGGCCCCGGCGAGGGACAGGGCGGCGGAGGCTTCCCCCCGGCGCTGGTGTCGGTGGAGACGGCCAGGCCGGCCGCCATTCCGATGCGCTTCGAGTTCGTGGGCCAGACCGCAGGCTCCAAGGAAGCGGAGGTCCGCGCGCGCGTCCAGGGGATCCTGGAACGCCGGACCTACCAGGAGGGCAGCCGCGTCAAGGCCGGTCAGCTGCTGTTCGTGATCGATCCGAAGCCGTATGCGGCGCAGGCGCAGGCGGCCGAAGCGGATCTTGCGCGCGCCGAGGCCCAGGCGGCGCAGGCGCGCCGCAACCTCGAGCGCGTCAAGCCCCTGTCAGGCAGCAAGGCCCTGAGCCAGCGCGAGTACGACGAGGCGGTTTCCGCCGCGGAGACCAGCGCGGCGGCCGTCAAGCAGGCGCAGGCGCGCCTGACCGAGGCCCGGCTCAACCTCGGGTACACATCGGTCACGGCGCCGGTCGGCGGGCTGGCCAGTCGCGCACTGCGGTCCGAGGGGTCGCTCGTCGCACCTGGACAGGACAGCCTGCTGACGACCGTGTCGCAGATCGATCCCCTGTACGCCAACTTCAGTGTCTCCGAATCGGAACAGCGGCAGATCCTGAAGGCGCTCGGCAAGGGCACGGCGATCGCGGCCAGCGAGAAGGACGTCAAGGCGGCAACGGTCACTCTGCGCCTGTCCGACGGCACGACCTATCCGCACAAGGGGCGCCTTGCCTTCATCGACCCGCGCGTGAACACGGCGACCGGCTCGTTCGAGGCGCGCGCCGAAGTGCCGAATCCGGACGGCACGCTGCGACCCGGCCAGTTCGTGCGCGTCGTGCTCGAGAGCGCGCCGCGACCCGACGTCATCGTGGTGCCGCAACGCGCGGTGATGGACGGGCCCCAGGGCAAGTTCGTCTACGTCACGGGCAAATCGGCCGAAGGCAAGGACGTGGCCCTGCCGCGGCCGGTGACAGTCGGCGATTGGGTCGACGTCGGGGGCCAGCCGCAGTGGATCATCGAAAGCGGCCTGAAGGCGGGCGATGTATTCATCGTCGACGGCACGGCGAAGATCTTCCCGATCCCGGGCGGCGCGCCGATCATGCTCGGCCCGCCGCCGGGCATGGACGCCGGCAAGGGCGGACCGCAGGCCATGAAGGGCGACGCGGGCAAGGACGCCGGCAAGCAGGGCGCGGCGCCGAAGAAGTAGCGGCGTCACACGACGGACTGACGCGCGCGAACCCT
This sequence comes from Burkholderiaceae bacterium, assembly GCA_029883565.1. Lineage (GTDB taxonomy): Bacteria > Pseudomonadota > Gammaproteobacteria > Burkholderiales > Burkholderiaceae_F > JAOUJD01. Next base: position 5,653 of record JAOUJD010000054.1, on the reverse strand, counting down.
CCGAGAACAGGACGCCCCATGTTTTCCCGCTTCTTCATCGATCGCCCGATCTTCGCGGTCGTGCTTTCGACTTTCATCGTGATCGCCGGCCTCGCCGCGATGCGCAGCCTGCCGATCGCGCAGTACCCGGAAATCGCGCCGCCGGTCGTCAGCGTGCGCGCCGTCTATCCGGGCGCGTCGGCACAGGTCCTCGAGCAGACCGTCGCCGCGCCGCTCGAGAACGCGATCAACGGCGTCGAACGCATGCTCTACATGAGCAGCAACTCGTCGTCCAACGGCCTGGTGGAGATCCAGGTGACGTTCGACATCGGGACCGACGTCGACCAGGCCGCGCTGAACGTCAACAACCGCGTGAAGCAGGCCGAGGCGCGCCTGCCGGAAGAGGTCCGCCGCCAGGGCGTGGTCGTCGAGAAGGGGTCGTCGGCATTCCTGCAGGTGCTCGCGTTCTACTCGCCCGACGGCCGCTACGACGACCTGTACACGTCGAACTACGTGACGCTGCACGTCCTCGATTCCCTGAAGCGGCTGCCGGGCACGACCAACGTGCAGATCTTCGGCGCCAAGGACTACGCGATGCGGATCTGGCTGCGCCCCGACCGGCTGGCGCAGTTGCAGCTCACCACCGCCGACATCCTGCGCGCCGTCAACGACCAGAACGCCCAGTTCGCCGCCGGCAAGGTCGGCCAGGCCCCGTACGGATCGAAGGACCAGGAACTCGTCTACACGGTGACCACGCGCGGCCGGCTCGCGGACCCGAAGGAGTTCGAGGAGATCATCGTGCGCTCCTCGCCCGGGGCCGCCGCCGTCCGCCTGAAGGACGTGGCGCGCGTCGAGCTCGGAAGCAAGGACTACGACTTCATCGGCCGCTACAACGGCAAGAACGCCACGCTGGTCGGCATCTTCCTGCAGCCCGGCGCGAACGCGCTCGAGGTCGCCCAGACCGTCAAGGACCGCGTCGACGAGCTGGCGAGGGAGTTCCCGCCGGGCCTTGCGTATGCCGTGCCGTACGACACGACGCGCTTCGTCGAGGTGTCGATCAAGGAAGTCGTGAAGACGCTCGGCGAAGCCATGCTGCTCGTCTTCCTGGTGGTGTACCTGTTCCTCCAGAACTGGCGGGCCACGCTGATCCCGATCATCGCGGTGCCGGTGTCGCTGATCGGAACCTTCGCCGGCCTGCTCGCCCTCGGCTACTCGATCAACACGCTGACGCTGTTCGGCATGGTGCTCGCGATCGGGATCGTCGTCGACGACGCGATCGTCGTGCTCGAGAACGTCGAGCGCATCATGCACGAGGAGCAGCTGAACGCGCGCGAAGCCGCGATCATCGCGATGCGCGAGGTCACCGGCCCGGTGATCGCGATCGTCCTGGTGCTGGTCTCGGTGTTCGTCCCGATCGCCTTCCTGGGCGGCCTCACCGGCGAGCTCTACCGCCAGTTCTCGATCACGATCTCGATCGCGGTGGCGATATCCGGCGTGGTCGCGCTGACGCTGACGCCGAGCCTGTGCGTGATGATGCTCAGGCGCGAGCACAAGCAGCCCGGCCGCTTCTTCGGCGCCTTCAACCGCTGGTTCACGCGCGTCACCCACCGCTATTCGAGCGGAGTGATCTGGATGATCCGCCGCGGCACGATCGCGCTGCTGCTGTTCGGCGGGATGGTGGCGATCGCCGCCGGGCTGTGGCGGATCACGCCGGGCTCGCTCGTCCCCGACGAGGACCAGGGCTTCTACATCGCCGCCGTGATCCTGCCCGACGGCGCGAGCCTGCAGCGCACCGACAAGACGGTGAACGAAGTGGTGGACATCCTGATGGCCAACCCGGTCAACCAGGACGTGGTCGCGTTCACCGGCTTCGACTTCCTCGGCGGCGGCTTCCGCAACAACGCGGCGACGATCTTCGTCACGCAGAAGCCGTGGGACCAGCGCACCGTCAACACGCAGCAGCTGGTCGGCGAATTCTTCATGAAGACCGGCCACATCAAGGAAGGGCTGGTGCTCGCGTTCGCACCACCGGCCATCTTCGGCCTCGGCACGGCGGGCGGCTACGAGCTCTACATCCAGAACCACGGCGAAGGCGGGCCGGCAGAGATGCAGCAAGCGCTGCAGGGCCTGCTCGGCCGGCTGAACTCGGACCCGATGCTCGGCGGCGCGCAGACGCTCTGGCGCGCCAACGTGCCGCAGCTGTTCGTCGACGTCAACCGCGACAAGGCGAGAGCCCTCGGCGTGCCGATCGCGGACGTGTTCGCGACGCTGTCCTCGACGCTCGGCAGCTTCTACGTCAACGACTTCAACAAGTACGGCCGCACGTGGCAGGTGCTGATGAGCGCGGAGCCGCAGTACCGGAGCAGGCCGGATGCGATCGGCAACATGTGGGTCCGCTCGGCCGGCGGCGAGATGGTGCCGCTGTCGTCGCTCGCGACGGTCAACTACACGTCGGGCCCGGACTCGCTCGACCGCTTCAACAACCTGCCGGCAGTGAAGATCTTCGGCCAGGCGGCGCCCGGCATCAGCTCGGGCCAGGCCATCGCCCGGGTCGAGCAGATCGCGCGCGAAGTGCTGCCGGCCGAGTTCAGCTTCGACTGGGGCGGCGCATCGTTCCAGGAGAAGCGTTCCGCCGGCACCTCGGGCCTCGCTCTCGGCATGGCGGTGATCATGGTGTTCCTCATCCTCGCCGCGCAGTACGAGAAGTGGTCGCTGCCGTTCTCGGTGCTGATGGCGCTGCCGTTCGGCACGTTCGGGGCGCTCGCCGCCGTGTGGCTGCGCGGGCTGACGAACGACGTGTATTTCCAGATCGGCCTCGTGACGCTGCTCGGCCTCGCCGCGAAGAACGCGATCCTGATCGTCGAGTACGCATCGCTGAAGCGCGGCGAGGGCTACTCGACGGCGGCGGCCGCCATCGAGGCGGCGCGGCTGCGCTTCCGTCCGATCGTGATGACGTCGCTCGCCTTCATCCTGGGCGTGGTGCCGCTCGCGATCTCCACCGGCGCCGGCGCCGGTGCGCGCATCTCCGCTGGCACGGGCGTGATGGGAGGAATGCTCGCCGCGACCTTCCTCGCGATCTTCTTCGTGCCCTTCTTCTTCAAGATGATCACGGACCGCAAGCTGCGCGAGCCGCGCAGCGAAGCCGAGCTGCGGGAGGAGGTGGCCGAAGGCGAGCGCCGCAGCGTCGAGCACCATCGCGAACTCGCGAAGGAGGAATCGACGCACGTGCACCACCGGAAAGGCACACTATGAGGACTGCCCGCACCCTGCTGGCCTTGGCGGTGGCCGCCGCGCTTTCCGCCTGCGCGACGACGGAAACGCGGCTGCCGGCAGTCGAGCTGCCCGCCATGACCGGCGCGCCCGTCCCCGCCATCGATCGCTGGTGGATCCAGTTCGAAGACCCGCAGCTGACCGCACTGATCGAGGAGGCGCTGGCCGCCAACGTCGACCTGCGGATCGCAGTGGTGCGGATCGACGAAGCGCGCGCGAACCTGCGGCTGGCGCGCTCGTATCAGTACCCGACCGTCGACGCGGACCTCAGGGCGGCGCGCGCCCGGCGCAGCGACGCGACCGAGCCGCGCTTCCCCGGACCGCTGATCACGGACAACTACGCGGCTGGCCTGAACGTGGCCTACGAGGTCGACCTCTGGGGCCGCCTCAGGGCCAGCAGCGCCGCCGCGCAGGCGGCACTGCTGGCCACGCGCTACAGCGCGGAGACCGTGCGCACGGTGCTCGCCGCGCAGGTGGCCGACGCCTATTTCACCCTGCTCGGGTTTGACGCCGAACTGAGGCTGTCGCGCGAGACGCTCGCCACGCGCATCGAGAGCGTCAGCCTGCAGAAACAACGCTTCGACGCCGGCCTGATCGGCGACTACGAGCTGCGGCTGGCCGAGGCGGAGCGGGCGACCGTCGCCGCGTCCGTGCCCCCGCTCGAGCGGGCGGTGGCGCAGACCGAATCCGCGCTGGCCGTGCTCGCCGGGCGCAGTCCGCGCGCGGTGTTCGCGCCCGAAGTAGGGCGCGATGCCGGCCTGAAAGTGGACGGCCCGGGGCCGACGGTGCCGGCAGGGCTGCCATCCGACCTGGTTGCGCGGCGGCCCGACATCAGGCAGGCCGAGGCGAACCTCGTCGCGGCAAACGCCCGCATCGACGAGGCACGGGCGCAGTACTTCCCGGCGGTCACCCTGACGGCGCGCCTTGGCGGCGCGAGCTCGGAGCTCGCCGATCTGTTCAGCGGTCCGGGGTTGATCTGGTCGGTCGCAGGCTCGCTGTTCCAGCCGGTCTTCGGCGCCGGCCGGATCGCCTCGCAGGTCGACGCCGCGACCGCGCAACGCCAGCAGGCCGAACTCGCCTACGTGCGCGCGGTACAAGGGGCCTTCCAGGACGTGCACAACGCGCTCGTCGCCCACCGCAGCGCGCGCGACAGCTACATCGCACAGCAAGACCGCCGCGCCCAGTTCTCGGAAGCGCTGCGGCTGGCGGAACTGCGCTACGAGGCGGGCTACACGAGCTACATCGAGGTGCTCGACAACCAGCGCAACCTGCTGGACGCCGAGCGAGCGCGCCTGGTTGCCCTGCGGGCTCGCCAGGGAGCGCTGGTCGACCTGTACAAGGCGCTCGGCGGCGGCTGGTCGCCGGAACAGTTCGCGCAACGTTGACGGACGGCCGTCCGGTTCTGACGCGCGTCAAGAATCCGTCGGAGCACGGGCTCTAAAGGGCGCCCTGTCTGCTCCGCGTCCATTCGATGGCGGCCGGGATGACGCATGATGCAAGTGCCGGCAGCAAGGTTGCGCAGCCGGCCTTGGAGCTTCAGATGAGCACCGCATCCGGACTTTTCAGACGCATCGTCGAGTGGCTGACCGAAGCGCTCGAGCGTGCGCAGGCGCGCGACCGTGATCGCTACGTCGAGCAGTCGCTGAACCCGCGCGAAGCTTCGCAGCGCATCCACCGGCTCGAGCACGAGGCGGGCGGACTGCAGGGTTGACGGCCGCGCCGGGGGGCGCGGCGTATGCTGACCGATTCATGGCCAGTGGCCATGGTTGAGTTCCTGTCATTCGCCCGCACGCTCCGGCATGGACCTCCCGCAGTTGATCAACGACTACGGCTACGCCGCCGTCGGCATTGGCGCCTTCCTGGAAGGAGAAACGGTCCTGATCCTTGCGGCCGTCAGCGCCCATCTCGGTTACCTGAAGCTTCCCATGGTGGTGGCAGTCGCGGCCATCGGTGCGTTCGCCGGGGATAGCGCTTACTTCTTCGCCGGCCGTCGATACGGTCCGCGACTGATGCAGCGGTTTCCTGCACTCGCAAGAGCCGTGCCGCGCGTGGACCGTTTCGTCGGTCGCTGGCACGCGCTCGCGGTGATCCTGTTGCGGTTCACGTACGGGCTGCGGATCGCCGGGCCGATCGTGCTCGGTGCCGGGCGCATGAAGACCGCGGTCTTCCTGGCGGCGAACGCCGCGGGCGCGATGCTCTGGGCGATCCTGCTCGGCGCGATCGGCTACGGATTCGGTCACGCGGCGACCCGTTTGCTCGGCGACGTGGCCCGCCTGGAGCACATCGCCATCGGCGTGGTCATCGTCGTCATCGTGGCGGTCACGGTCGCCCACTTCGTGACGAAACGTCGGCTCGAGCGGCGCGACACGACGCCCGGACGGTGAGCGCCGCGATCGGCGCGCCC
>JAOUJD010000292.1 GCA_029883565.1 Burkholderiaceae bacterium | reverse complement strand
GGAACGCCAGCGCCTCGTCGGGCGCGAAGTTGCCGATCGACGAGCCCGGATAGAACACGACGCGGGGTCCTCCCTGCGCGGGCGGCGGAAGCTGAAGAGCCGAACTGAAGTCCTGCGCGATCCCCATCATCTCGAGCCCGGGGTGGCGGCCCGTGAGCACGGCAAGCCGTTCGCGCAGGAAGTCTGCAGCGATGTCGACCGCGACGTACTGCGAAGGGACGAGCAGCGGGAACAACCGCTCGGCCTTCTCGCAATTGCCCGCGCCGAGATCGATCAGCGGTCGATGCCTGCCGGCGAGGCCGGCGATCGCCTTGCCGTGCCGGTCGAAGATCGACCGCTCCGCCCGCGTCAGCGGATATTCGGGCAGCTCGCAGATCGCTTCGAACAGGCGCGATCCGAGCGCGTCATAGAAGTGCCAGGGCGCGATCCACGGCGATGGCGCGGCGAGCGACGCGCGCAGGGCGGCCGCCGAGTCGGCCGCCCTGCTTCGCAGATCGAGAAAACGGGGGGCCGCCACGAGCGGCGCCAGGGAATCGTTCGAGCCCATCCGGGCAAGTGTAGGCCGGGCCGAACAAAGGCCAAGTCAGGATTGATCCGTATCCATGGCCGCCCAGTGGCCGTTGCGATGCGTCAGGCGGACCCCTTCCTGCCGCAGCAGCGTGGCGCGGTACAGCGGGCCGAGGGGCCACTTCGGATGGAGAGTGCCGTCGTCGCGCACCAGTCGCCAGATCGGCCAGCGCGGCTTGCGATGCTGGCCGAGGTCCTCGACCACGACGCCGGCGAGGATGGTCGCGAACATCCCCGTCATCAGGGGGCACGTGCTGTCGGCCCTGAACCTGCGCGCCAGCTGCTCGCGCAGCTGGCTGATCGTCAGCACCTTCCCCGCGGGTATCGATGCGACGGCCTCGGCGACCAGAAGCGGTGTCGGCAGCAGCAGGCGACCGCCGCGGCCGCGATCGTCGACGACCCGGGCCTCCATGTCCGGCCGCAGCTTCGTCTCCCAGCTGGTGCGAGTGGTACGCCGGACTCCCCCCGCCCGCTTGGCTGCAGCGGGCGTTCGCCGCGAAGGGCTAGGCGTCCGGGTGACATTCGGGGTTCGCGCGGCAACCATCTCGGAGTTCCTCGCCCTTCGGGACCACGATCCAACACTAGCCATGGCCCCATGGCAACGGAATGATCTGGAACAAGCCCGGCAACGCGGATTGCGTCGCGTTTGATCAAACACCAATACGCTTCAATACGGATGCGTCTTGGCGTACAGCCCCGCTGCGCGCAGCGTGCGGAGCACTTCCTCGATGTGATCCGGCCCGCGCGTCTGCAGCACGAACTCGAGTTCCGCGTTCTGAACCGGAAGCGTCGTGAAGGCGCGCTGGTGCTCGACCTCCTCGATGTTCGCGCCGGCCTGCCCGATCAGGGTCGCCGCGCGCGCCAGTTCGCCCGGCACGTCGCGCGTATGCACCCGGATGCGCGCCAGCCGGCCCGCGCGCACCATCCCGCGCTCGATGATGTCGGCGAGCACCATCGGGTCGATGTTTCCCCCGCACAGGATCAGACCCACCCGGCGGCCGGCGAAGCGGGCAGGATGGCGCAGCAGCGCCGCCAGACCGGCGCCGCCAGCCCCCTCGACGACCGTCTTCTCGATCTCGAGCAGCATCACGATCGCCTGCTCGATGTCGCCCTCGGCCACCAGCACCATGTCGTCCACCAGTCGCTTGACGATCTCCAGCGTGAGGTCGCCCGGCTGCTTGACGGCGATGCCTTCGGCCAGCGTCGCGATCGCCGACGGCATCTGCACGCCCTTGAACGCCGAATACATCGACGGAAACTGATCGGTCTGCACGCCGATGATCTCGATCGACGGCTTCAGCGCACGCGCGGCCGTGGCGACGCCCGAAATCAGGCCGCCCCCGCCCACCGCCACGCACAGGCAGTCGATGTCCGGCTGCTGGGCGAGCATCTCGAGCGCGACCGTGCCCTGGCCGGCGATGACGTCGGCGTCGTCGTACGGATGCACCATCGTCAGCGACCGGCTCGCCGCGAGCCGGGCCGCCTCCGCCTTGGAATCGTCGAAGGTATCGCCCGACATCACGACTTCGGCCGCGAATCCCCGGGTGCGCTCGACCTTGACCATCGGCGTGAAGCGCGGCATCACGATGACCGCCGGAATCCCCAGCCGCTGCGCGTGGTAGGCGACTCCCTGCGCGTGGTTGCCGGCCGACACCGCGATCACGCCCCGGGCGCGCTGCTCAGCGGTCAGCAACGACAGCTTGTTCAGCGCCCCGCGCTCCTTGAACGAGGCCGTGAACTGCAGGTTCTCGAATTTCAGGAATACGTCGGCGCCCGTGATCTGCGACAGCGTGCGCGAGTGCAGGCACGGGGTGTTCTCGACGTGACCCGCGAGCCGGGCCTGCGCGGCGCGGATCGAGTCGATGGTGACGATGGGAGTGGTCAAGGGAGGGCGTCGGCGGCAGAGGACAGCGATTGTAGCGAGCAGGGTTGACGGAGCTGCAGGCGCCTGGCCGCCTGCGGCCGCAATGAGGCGGGACCGCACCTGCGCGAGGCGCACCGGTCGCCCACGTAGAATTCGGCAATGCTCCTCGTCGACGCCCTCACCAAGCGTTTCGGCTCGCGCGCGGTGCTCGACGGGCTGGGCCTGCGGGTCGGGCCAGGCGAGTACGTCGCCATCGTCGGCGAGTCCGGCTCCGGCAAGTCCACGCTGCTGAACCTGATCGCCGGGCTCGACCGACCGGACACGGGCCGCGTGGAGGTCGACGGCACCGACCTCGCTGCGCTCGACGACGCGGGTCGCACGCTGGCGCGTCGGCGCAAGCTCGGGTTCGTCTTCCAGTCATTCCACATCCTGCCGCACCTGACGGTCGAGCAGAACGTCGAACTGCCGCTCGTTCTGCTCGGCGCCGCGCGCGACGAACGTGCCGCGCGCGTGCTGGAGCTGCTCTCCGCAGTCGGGCTCGGCGACCGTGGGGGCAGCATGCCGCGCGAATTGTCGGGCGGCGAGTTGCAGCGCGTCGCGGTGGCGCGCGCGCTGGTGCACAAGCCATCGCTGGTGCTGGCCGACGAGCCGACCGGCAACCTCGACCCGGATACGGCCCAGACCGTCCTCGACCTGCTGGCGCGCGAAATCCGCTCGCGCGGCGCGGGAGGGGTGCTTGTCACCCACTCCGAAGCCGCGGCCCGTTCCGCGGATCGCGTGCTGGTCCTGGATCACGGCAGGTTGCGCGAACCCGTCATCGGTTGACGCGCATTGGCGGCGGTCAACACCGCAGGGCGCCCGGCACCTACGGTGAACCATGCGTCGGTCATCCAATGTCAGTGCCGCGACGATCACCCCACCCTGGGCGGTCGGCATTGACGCGGCGCTGCAGCGGCTGGCGACGACGACCGATGGCTTGCCCGAGGATGAGGCGCGGCGCCGCCTGGCC
>JAOUJD010000291.1 GCA_029883565.1 Burkholderiaceae bacterium | reverse complement strand
GCGCGCGGTCGGTTTCGCACTGATGAACGCGATGGTCATCGCGGTCTACACGATCGTCGACGGCACCGGGGCGCGGCTGGCGGGTGACGCCTGGTCGTACATCGCCTGGCTGTTCGTCCTCGACGCGCTGCCGTTCACGGCCTACATGCTGGCCCGCCATCGCGCCGAGTTCATCGATGCGCTGAACCGGCGCCGCGCGCGCGGCCTCGTCGGCGGCTCGCTGTCGGCGGCCGCCTACGCGATCTCGGTATGGGCGATGACGAAGGCGCCGGTCGCCCTGGTGGCGTCGCTGCGCGAAACGTCGGTGCTGTTCGCCACGCTGATCGGCGCGCGGCTGCTGCACGAGAAGCTGACGCCGCGGCGCTGGGGCGGCGTGATCGCCGTCGTGCTCGGAGTGATTGCGCTGAAGGCGGCCTGACGCCCCGCGCGGCTAGGCCGCCTTGCGCGGGGACGCAGGAGCCACCTGCCTGATTCCCATGTCGTGCAGCGTCTGCGCCACCGCGCTGACGACATTGCGCATCTCGTTCGCGTCGATGGCGCCGATGCAGCCGACGCGGAACGTCTCCACCTGCGTCAGCTTCCCCGGATACAGGATGTAGCCCCGCTCGCGCGTCCTTTCGTAGAACGACTTGAACTGGTACGCCGGGTCGGCCGGCGCGTGGAACGTCACGATGATCGGCGCCTGCACCGCCGGGGACAGGAAGGTGCGGAAGCCGAGTTCCGCCATGCCGCCCACGAGCGTCTCGCAGTTGCGCGCGTAGCGCGCGAGCCGCGCCGGCTGGCCGCCCTCTTCCTTGAACTGGTCGACGGCCGTGCGCAGCGCCGCGACCACGTGCGTCGGCGGGGTGTAGCGCCACTGGGTCGTCTTCTCCATGTAGACGTACTGGTCGTGCAGGTCCATCGCCAGCGAGTGCGCGTTGCCGGCGCGCGCCTCCAGCACCGCCTTGCGGACGATGACGAAACCCATGCCGGGCACGCCCTCGAGGCACTTGCCGCTGGCCGCGACCAGGGCATCGAAGGGCACGGTGGCGACGTCGATGGGGATTGCCGCGAACGAGCTCATCGCGTCGACGATCAGTCCCTTGCCGCGCCGGGCGCACACCTGCGCGATCGAGCTCAGTTCGTTCAGCACGCCGGCGCCGGTCTCGCAGTGGACCTGGGCTACGTGCGTGATGCCCGGATCGGCGGCCAGCGCAGCCTCGACGATCGCGCCGGTGGCCGGTTGATCTTCGGGAACGGGGAGATCCACGACGGCGCGGCCGAGGTACCTGCAGATCTTCACGATGCGGGCGCAGTAGGCGCCGTTGTTCGGCACCAGCACCTTGCCGTCGCGCGGCACGACCGTGCCGATCGCGGCCTCGACCGAGAACGTGCCGCTGCCCTGCAGCGGCACGCACGTGTACTCGTCGCCGCCGCCGACGATGTCGACCAGGTCGCGGCGCAGGCTCGCCGTGATCGCGTTGAAGGCGGCGTCCCACGAGCCCCAGTCGTTCAGCATCGCCTGCTTGGTCCGGAGCGACGTCGTCAGCGGGCCCGGGGTCAGAAGGATCGGATCGTTGCCACGGATCATGTGTTTCTCCTCATTGCCGTGCGGTGTTGCGCCACGCCTGCGTGCGCCGGATCAGCCACCACTCGACCGCGAACAGTACGCCGGTCACGATCGCCGACGTCAGCACGATCAGGGTGGCCATCGCGGCTGCCGAACCGATGGCGCCGGCTTCGTCGAGCTGAAGGATCGAAATCGACGCGAGCGTCGTCTTGGGCGAGTACAGGAACACGACGGCCGAGATCGTGGTCATCGCGTTGACGAAGTAGTAGCGACCGATGTCGAGGATCGACGGCAGGCACACCGGCACGGTCACGCGCCAGAAGGTCTTGTAGAAGGGAACCTTCAGCGAGGCCGAGACGGACTCGAACTCGCTGTCGATCTGCTTCAGCGCCGTCACCGCGGTCAGGTGGCTCGACGAGTAGAAGTGCACGAGCGTGGACAGCACGAGGATGCCCATCGTCCCGTACAGGAAGTTCAGCGGATTGGACGGCGCGTTGAAGAACAGGATGTAGCCGATGCCGAGCACCATGCCGGGCACCGCCATCGGCAGCATGGCCTGCAGCCGGATGAACGGCCGCAGCAGGTCGGCGCCCTTCGTCTTCTCCAGCCAGTAGGCGCCGGCGAACGTGATCGCGGCGCCGACGATGGCGCACCACGCGGCCAGCGTCAGGCTGTTCCAGTACGCGTGCTCGATGCCCGCCTCCTCGAAGCCGTATGTGTAGTGGTAGAGCGTCAGCGACAGGTTGTAGGGCCAGAACTTGACCAGCGAGCCGTAGGCGGCCATGCCGACCACGAACAGCAGGAGCGCCGCTATCGTCGCCACGGCGAGGAACAGGGCGATGTCGCGGGCGGGGGCCGGCTTCGCCTGGTACGGCACGCTGCGCGCTGTCAGCAGCGCCTGCTGCTTGCGCTGCACGACGTGGTCGATGACGAAGGCGACCACGGCCGGCAGCAGCAGCACGAGGCCGACGACGGCGCCCATCGAGAAGTTCTGCTGTCCGATGACCTGCTTGTAGATGTCGACCGCCAGCACGCTGGTGTTGCCGCCGATCACCTTCGGCACGCCGAACTCGGACACGGCCATCGTGAACACCACCATGCTGGCCGACACCAGGCCGTACTTGGCGCCGGGCAGAGTGATGGTCATGAACTTGCGGAACTCGCTGGTGCCCATCGAGTCCGCCGCCTCGTACAGCCGGGCATCCGACAGCGCGAGCGCCGCCATCAGGATCATCGCCGCGTGCGGGAACGACGCGAACGTCATCGCCATCACCATGCCCTGCATGCCGTAGATGGACTTCAGCCCGACCCATTCGAGCATGAACTTGAAGGCGCCCTGGTTGCCGAACAGGTAGATGAAAGAGATCGCCGCCAGCAGCGACGGCGCGAGGATCGGGATCAGCGCGATGTTGCGCCACAGACCCCTGAACGGGATGCAGCTGCGCTGCATCGCGTAGGCGAACAGGAAGGCAAGGGGAACGGTCACGAGCGTCGTCAGGGCGGCGAAGGTGAGCGTGTTGCGCGTCGACTGGGCGAGCGCGGGCGACTGCACGTACTGGATGAAATTGGCCAGCCCGATGAATTCGCCGCCGCGCGCCTCGACGCTGCGCACCAGGATCATCGCCAGGGGCACGGTCAGGAACACCAGCAGCCCCGCCGCCAGCAGCACGATCCCGCCACGCGCCGCGAGCGCCTCCTTCGCGAGCGCCAGCCGCGACGGCATCGGGGTGCCGCCCGGGACGGCGATCGAACTCATGCAGCGCGCCTCGGGCCGAGGAATGGGGGCCAGCTCGGACGGCGAATGCCTGCGCTCATGCGCGCGCCGCTTCCGGGAACACGCGGACGCGCTCGGTGCGCAGCGCGATCTCTACTTCCCCTCCCTCGCGCACGTCGAGGTC
>JAOUJD010000290.1 GCA_029883565.1 Burkholderiaceae bacterium | reverse complement strand
CATGGGCCCCGTGGTCACGGAAACGCACCGCAGGAAGATCCTCGGCTACATCGAACAGGGCATCGCGAGCGGCGCGAAGCTCGTGTGCGACGGCCGCCGGCACGCCGTGCCGGGCCGCGACAAGGGCTTCTATCTCGGGGCGACGCTGTTCGATCACGCCACGCCGGACATGAGCATCTACCGGGAGGAAATCTTCGGGCCGGTGCTGACCGTCACGCGCGTCCCGGATTTCGCCGCGGCGCTCGATCTCGTGAACAGCCACGAATTCGGGAACGGCGTTGCGTGCTTCACGACCGACGGCGGAACCGCGCGCGAGTTCGCGCGCCGCGTGAAGGTCGGCATGGTCGGGATCAATGTGCCGATTCCGGTGCCGATGGCGTTCCATTCGTTCGGCGGCTGGAAGCGTTCGCTGTTCGGTGATCACCATGCCTACGGCGAGGAGGCGATCCGGTTCTACACGCGCTACAAGTCGGTGATGCAGCGCTGGCCGGATCCGGCGTCGGCCAAGGGGCCGGAGTTCACGATGCCGGTGAACAAGTGAAGCGGGAAGACTTCAGCCTGCGTGCGTGCGCGCGTTGTATTGGATAGAACTCGAGCCGGGCGCCAGACCCGGCATTCGGAATAGTCGATGCTGCTGATGTCCTCGGCGCGCGTGGCGCGCCTGTGCCTTGCACTGCTGCCAGCCTTCCCGTTCGCCGCCGCGGCGCAGGCGACCGGTCCGGAACGCGCCCCAGCCGAGGCTGCCGCAAAGGGCGCGTCGTCACGTCCCCGGGTCGGCCTCGTTCTGTCGGGCGGAGGCGCCCGCGGCGCCGCCCACGTCGGCGTTCTGAAGGTGCTCGAGGAGTTGCGGGTTCCCGTCGATGTCATCGTCGGCACGAGCATGGGCTCGATCGTCGGCGCCTCGTATGCCAGCGGCAACTCGGTCGCCGACATGGAGGCCGACGTCAGGTCGATCACGGTGGCATCGCTCTTCACGGACAAGCCGCCGCGCGCCGACCTGCCGATGCGGCGCAAGCAGGACGACGAATCGCCGTACATCGTTCCTGAACTCGGCGTCACCAAGGACGGCATCACACTGCCGAAAGGAGTCATCAGCGGAGTCTCGGTCGAGGCGCAGTTGCGCAAGCTCGTGAAGTTCGCGGACGTGCACAGTTTCGACCGACTCCCGATTCCGTTCCGCGCGATCGCGACCGACCTGGGCACCGGCGAAATGGTGGTGCTGAAGGACGGCAACCTGGTCACCGCCATGCGTGCTTCGATGTCAGTGCCGGGTGGCATGGCCCCCGTGCCGATCGGCGGTCGCCAGCTCGTCGATGGCGGCCTGGTCCGCAACCTGCCGGTGGACATCGCCCGCTCCATGGGCGCGGACGTGATCATCGCGGTCAACCTCGGCACGCCGCTGATGAGGCCCGACGAAGTCACCTCGGTGTTGAAGGTGGCCGCGCAGATGATCAACATCCTGACCGAGCAGAACGTGCGGCAGTCGCTGTCCGAGCTGAAGCCGCAGGACATCCTGATCCAGCCGGAACTCGGCAGTTTCTCGGCTGGCGACTTTGACAACCTGCCGCAGACCATTCCTATCGGCGAGGCGGCGGCGCGCAAGGTCGCGGACCGGCTGCAGGCACTTTCCCTGCCCCCGGACCAGTACGCGGCTCTCCGTCGGCGGCAGGGTCCCGCCAGCGCCGACGCGATGATCAGCGTGGTCGACGAGATCAGAATCGAGGGCGCAAGTCGCATCAACCCGGAAGTCGTGCTGCAGTCGATGTACACGGAAGCGGGCAAGCCGATCGACCGGGAGACCCTGGACCTCGATCTGCGCCGCATCTACGGCCGCGGTGACTTCGAGAACGTCAGCTACCGCATCGAGGAAGTGACCGGAAGGCGCGTCCTGACGATCAAGGTCATCGAGAAGCCGGAGACGCACTACGTCAGATTCGGCCTCGAGCTCGAGGCGGACCTGGGGCAGCGTTCGTTCTTCAACCTCTATGCGTCGCACCGCGCAAAGGCACTGAACCGGTTCGGCGCCGAATGGAAGAACGACCTCGTTCTCGGCCGGACGGTGCTGCTCGCAACCGAGTTCTACCAGCCTCTGTCGGAACGCCAGTACTTCTTCGTTGCGCCGCAGCTGCGGTACCTGAACAGGCCATTGGACCTCTATATCGACGATCTGCAGGTGGCCGAGTACCAGGATCAGTTGGCGGTGGCCCAGTTCGATCTTGGCGCGAACTTCCTGCAGTACGGCCAGGCTCGGCTCGGCATCGTCGGTGGCGAGCGCAGGTTCAGCAAGCAGGCCGGCTCGATCTCGCTGCCTTCCTCCGGGGCGGTCAACGTTCGCAGCGCCAGCTTCGGCCTCAAGCTGGATCAGCTCGGAGGAGCCAGCTTCCCGATTTCGGGCTGGACGGTCGAAGCCGGGGCGTATTCATCGCTCCGCGACTTCGGGGCGGATGAGCCATACAACCGGTGGAGTGCGGCGGCGACGGCCGCGTTTACATCGGGCCGCCATACCTTGGAAGTCAGCGCATCGGCGGGCGGCAAGTGGGGCCCACGCCCGATCCCGGCTTACGACCAGTTCGAGCTCGGCGGATTTCTCAAGCTTTCCGGGCTCGCTCCCGGCCAGATTCGTACGCAACAGGTCGAGTTCGCGCGCCTTGGCTATCGAACGAAACTCGCAGACATTCCCCTGTTCGAGGGGATGTACTTCGGGGCATCCCTGGAGGTCGCGCGGGCGCTGCCGGTGATTCCGGTCTGGGAAGGCAAGCTCGTCACCGAGCCCGTGATCATCCCTGCGGGTGCCCTTTACGTTGGCATCGATTCGCCGCTCGGCCCGCTGTACCTCGGGTTCGGGTACGCCAACCGTGAGAACCGCGCGGTGTACCTCTACCTTGGCCGCCGCTAGGCCCCGGGATTCTTCATCGCGTCCTGCAGCAGGTGGGCGGTCTCGCAGAAGTTGCGCGCGGTCTCGCGCATGAAGTCGCGCATCTCCGCGGTCATCGCCGCAGCACAGACGTGCCAGCGGCCATCGTCGTGCCGCTTCACGCGACCGCTCGTCATCAGCCGCTCGAGCTTCCGCCGCACTGTCTCGCGCGGAATGCCGGTGATCTGGGCCAGGTCGCTCGCCCGCAGGCCGTTGGCCCGCAACAGCGCGTCGGGGAAGGTGCCGTCAGGCTGCAGCGGCGTCAGCGGGCGCGCACCGGGGCCCAGCAGGCTCGCCGTGTTCTGCAGGGCGAGCGAGCTCCAGATCACGAGGCTCTCGAAGTCGCCATTGGTCTGCCGCGCCATTCTCAGCAGGTGATGCACCAGGAACCGGTTGACGATGAACCCGGCCAGGGCGAAGTTGCGGTCGAAGGCGGCGTCGAACTCGTTACCGCAGGGGGATTCGGTGCTGTCCATCGTGGAGCGGGATGAGCCCGCTGTTGATTTTCGCGTGTAACGCGAATTGTCGTCCAAATTGAGTCC
>JAOUJD010000289.1 GCA_029883565.1 Burkholderiaceae bacterium | reverse complement strand
GCCGAGATGTCGCGGAGACCGGCTGACCGAGCCCGACGCTGAATAGCGTGCCGCGTTCGATGCGCAGCACAGCCCGCAGGCCGGTGTTGTGGGCGATGTCGGTCGCCTTGCTCGCCCACGGGGAGATCGTCCCGAGGCGCGGGACGACGAGGAACTGCACTGCGCCAGGCGCGGCGGCACCCGCCGCCTGGCCGTATGTCAGCAGCGCCGCGAGTTGCGCTTCTTCATGCGGCTCGAGAGGTCGAGCGACGTGCACGAAGTGGACGAAGTTCGCCTCGACCGATCGCGCGGCGGGCTCGACGGCGCGCAGTCGTGCCAGCAGTCGCTCGGAACGAAAGGCGGACAGCGCGCCGGGGCCCGCGAGCGCGAAGAACGAGCCGTGAGAAGTCATTGGAGGCGGGAGACCGCGCGGCGTTGCCGCGCGAAGCAGGATGGCGCGGGAAATTATAGCGGGGCACCGGTGTGTCCCCGCCGGCGCCGGCCGTCACGCGGGCGCGAGGTTGTCGTCGCGCGCCGTCGGCGCTGCGGCGAGCGCGCGCAGCAGGGCCAGGTTGCAGTCGAGCGGTGCGATTCCGAGCCCTTCGCGATGCTTGCGGCTGTTGATCGGGTCGCTGCGCTCGATCGCCTCGACCAGCGCAAGGTACGGGGCGCAGGGGCCCGACCGTTCGATCAGCGCGTCCCGCACGGGCGTGGGCATCGCCGCGTGATGGAACAGCCGCGTGAAGGACGATCCGGTCGTGCGGTCGAGCAGAGAGAACGCCCCGGTCAGGTAGAGCGCATCACGCAGTTCCGCACCGTCCGGGCTGCAACCCGCGAGGTGCTCGAGGAACAGGGCGCGCCGCAGCGACGCATGCATCAGCGGCGCCGTGCTGCCGGCGGCGGTCGAGATCCTGAGCATCCGCGACAGCCAGCGGGTCAGATCGCCGTGGGCCAGCACCATCAGGGCGCGTCGGATCGAAGCCACCTGCATCGGCACCGCAAACGCCGAGGTGCCGAGGAACCGCAGCAGTTCGAATGTCAGCGCCGGATCGCGCTTGACCACGGCCTCCATCTTCTCGAGCTCGGCGTGTTCGTGCGCCAGGCTCAGCAGCTCGAGGACCGTCGACTGCCCGGGCTGCGCGGGCCGCTCCATGGTCGCGCACGCCTCGTCGAGCGGCACGCCCACGCTGCCCATCGCGCCTCGCTCGTAGGCAGCGTCGAGCTCGGAGCGTCGGAACGCGCCCGTGATGATGAAGGGCATGCGCCGCGTCACGCCGGGCGGCGGCGGGACGTTGGTGCCGTCGCTGCGCCGGCGTCGATCCTCGGTCACGTGGATCATGGCGTAGTCGAAGCACCTGAGCAGGGCCGGCGGCAGCGGCACGTCCGGACGGCCGCGCATGGCGAGCCGGATGCCGCGCCGGCGAGCGCGCTGGGCGAGCCCCTGGATCGCCGGGTCGCGCAGCGCGATCGATGGCAGTTCGACGATCGCGTTGGCCGGCGCCTGCCATTGCAGCAGCGATTCGTCGAATTCCGCGTCGAGCGGTGCGATCAGCACCGGCGCGGTGGCTTCGGGCCAGACCATGCCGAGCTGGTCGAGCATCAGCCCGACCGGCAGGCGGTCCTGCGGGCGGACCGAAAGCATGGTGAGGCGGGTGCCGAACGTGCGGCGCTCACGGTCGATCAGCGGCGCGTAGCTCATCGAAAGAGCTCCCAGCGCACTGCTGAAGGAAAGCCGGTCGGGGGCGTTCATGGAGGGAAATGGCGGTCGGCTGGATTATTGGCCCTTGCCTGCCGCCGGCTTGGGCCGAATTCCCCCTGCCCCGCCCGTCATTTGGCCGGTTTTGCGGCCTTCACTTCCGGCCGAAGCCGCCGCCCCCCGGGGTCTGGATCACATAGACGTCTCCCGGCGCCATTTCCACCGACCCGATGTGCCCCATTTCGTCGATCCGGCCGTCGGTCCGTTCGACCCAGTTGCGGCCAGCTTCGCCCGGCTCCCCTCCGGCCATGCCGAAAGGCGCAATCGAGCGGTTGTTGGCGAGGATGGAGGCGGTCATCGCCTCGAGGAAACGGATGCGCCGCGTTCCGCCGCTGCCGCCGTGCCAACGGCCCCTGCCGCCGGAGCCGGCCCGGATCTCGTAGCTTTCGAGGCGCACCGGGTAGCGGAATTCGAGGACTTCCGGATCGGTCAGGCGCGAATTCGTCATGTGGGTCTGGACGACGTCCGTCCCGTCGAAGCCGCGCACCTGCGCGCCGTCGGCACCGACGTCCTCGACGCCGGCGCCGGACCCGCCGGAGATGGTCTCGTAGTACTGGTAACGAGCGTTGCCGAACGTGAAATTGTTCATCGTCCCCTGGGCCGAGGCCATCACGCCAAGGGCCCCGTACAGGGCATTCGTGATGCACGACGACGTCTCGACGTTGCCCGCCACGACCGCCGACGGATAGCGCGGATTCAGCATCGAACCCTCGGGAATGATGATCTCGAGCGGCTTCAGACAGCCGGCGTTCAGAGGGATGTCGTCGTCGACCAGGGTGCGGAACACGTACAGCACCGCTGCCACGCAGACCGCGCTCGGGGCGTTGAAATTGTTCGGCAACTGCGCCGACGTGCCGCTGAAGTCGATCGTCGCGGCGCGCCGCTCGTGGTGCACGGTGATGCACACCTTGATCAGGGCGCCGTTGTCCAGCCGATAGTCGAAGGCACCGTTCCTGAGTCGCGTCACGACGCGCCGCACCGACTCCTCGGCGTTGTCCTGCACGTGCTTCATGTAGGCACGCACGACCTCCAGCGTGAACTGCTCGACCATCTTGAGCAGTTCCTCGCGTCCCTTCTCGTTGGCGGCGATCTGGGCCCGCAGGTCGGCCAGGTTCTGGGCCGGGTTGCGCGCCGGGTAGGGACCGGAGCCCAGCAGCTGCATCAGTTCCGCCTCGCGCAGCCGCCCTGGCCGACCGACCCCCTGGCCTTCGACCAGCTTGAAATTGATGAAGCGCACGCCCTCCTCGTCGAGCGATGCGGAGAACGGCGGCATCGAGCCCGGGGTGCTGCCGCCGATGTCCGCGTGGTGGCCGCGCGAGCCGACATAGAACAGGATCTCGCGGCCTTCGCGATCGAACACGGGCGTGATCACCGTGACGTCGGGCAGGTGGGTGCCGCCATGGTAGGGATCGTTGATCACGTATGCGTCGCCCGGCGTCATCCGCCCTGCATTCTCCCGGATCACCGTCTTGATCGACTCGCTCATCGATCCGAGGTGCACCGGCATGTGCGGCGCGTTCGCGATCAGGTTGCCGGTGGCGTCGAACAGCGCGCACGAGAAGTCGAGCCGCTCCTTGATGTTGACCGAGTAGGCCGTGTTCTGCAGCCGGACGCCCATCTGTTCGGCGATCGACATGAACAGGTTATTGAAGACCTCGAGCATCACCGGGTCCACGTCCGTGCCGATCGCCTGCCGCTTCGGCCGGGGACGGATGCGGCTCAGCACCAGGTGGTCGAGGT
>JAOUJD010000288.1 GCA_029883565.1 Burkholderiaceae bacterium | reverse complement strand
GCCGGAGGCCAGTTCGCCGGCCATCTGATACCGGTTCTTGCCGGCGGCCTTGGCCGCGTACATGGCCTGGTCCGCCGCCGCCATCAGGCCTTCGAAGTCGTGACCGTCGGCCGGGAACAGGGCAATGCCGACGCTGGCGTGCATGCGGATGCTGCGACCGGGCACGTCGGCGCTCTCGCTTGCCGCCGCGATCAGCTTTTCGGCCACGACCACCGCGATCGAGGGCTGCTCGATCTCCGGCAGCAGGACCACGAATTCGTCGCCGCCGGTGCGCGCCACCACGTCGTAGTCGCGCAGCACGCCGGACAGACGCTGCGCCACCCGGCGCAGCAGCGCGTCGCCGTACGGATGACCGAACAGGTCGTTGATCTCCTTGAAACCGTCCAGGTCGAGCACCATCAGTGCCGCCTGCCGCCTCTGGCGCAGGGCCACCGAGAGCAGGCGACGCGAATGCTCGACCAGCAGCCGCCGGTTCGGCAGCCCGGTCAGTTCGTCGTGGTTGGCCTGGTGCCAGGCGTACTCCTCGCGCCGCTTCAGCGACGTGATGTCGGTGAGCACGAGGATGCGGGAGGCGCCGTCGCCCGCTTCGCGCGACGTCAGCTGGCACCACACGGTGCGTCCGTCGGTGGCACGCAGCATCACTTCGTGAATGGCCGCATCGCCGCGGATGCCGGCCGCGCTGGTGGCGTGTTCGATCGTCTCCCAGTCCGTGTGATTGGCGAGGATCTCTCCGACCGGCTGGCCCAGCAGTGATTCGCGCGTCAGGCCGAGCATGCGCGCCAGCGCGCCGTTGGCGCTTTCGATCCGGCCACGCCGCACGAAAGCGATGCCCTCGCCCGCCGCGTCGAAAATGGCCTGCTGATTGCGCATCACCACGTTCAGTTCGCGTTCGCGCTGCTTGACCGCGGTGATGTCGCTGCAGACGCCGGTGACGGACTCGATCACGCCGGCGGCGTTCACGGTGGGCAGCGCACTGATGGAAAGATGCAGCGTTTCGCCGCGCTTGGAACGATGGACCGCCTCCATGTCGAACAGGGGGCGGCCGTGCAGCACCGGCGCGAACCGGCGCAGGAACTCGCGACGCGAGAACTCGGGCGCGCTGAACTCCCACACATGACGCCCCAGCGCTTCGCGCGGGTCGTAGCCGTACAGTTCCCGGCAGGCGCGGTCCGACACGAAGGTCAGCCGCCCGCGGGCGTCGCACACCCAGATCAGCGAGGGTGATGCTTCCACCAGCGCGCGGTAGCGCGCTTCACTCGCCACCAGCCGCTCTTCCGCGTTGCGCCGCTCCGTGTTGTCGACGATCGAAATCACCAGGCGGCTCGCGCGCCGGTCGGCGCCGCGAACCGAGGCGCCGCGCAGGACGACCCACACGTAGCTGCCATCCGCGCGCAGCATGCGGCACTCCTCGCGCAGCGGCGTGCCATGGGCGACGTGCTTGCGGCGTGCGGCGCGCACGCGGTCGCGGTCGTCGGCGTGCAGCGACTCCGAGAAGCGATGTTCCTGCAGGAATCCGTCGAGGTCCGTGTAGCCGAGTATCTCGAGGTACCGCGGCGAATAGGACGTGTCCCCCGTCGCCAGGTTGGTGTCGGCGACGCCGGCATCGATCGCGTCGAGGGCCAGTGCGAGCTGTTCCCGGCTGCGCAGCAGCTCGGCATTGGCCAGCTCCTGGGCCTGCGCGGCCTGGTCCGCCCGCGCCCGCATGGCGACGATGCCGGCCAGCGTACTGCGCAGCCAGCGTCCGCCAAGCGCGGCCCCGACGATGGTCAGCGCCCAGGCCAGCAGGCCGACTTCGCGCAGCGGCAGGTCGTGGGTGAGCAGGAACACGAGTTGCGCAAAGGCGAGCGGAAGCGCGTAGGCGACCCACGCGATACCTACGGGCGCAAAGGCAAACAGCGACCCGACCAGCACGGCCACGGTCAGGCCAACCTGCAGGAAGCCCGCGAACGGGGTCGCAGCGGGCAGCAGCACCAGCAGCAGGGCCCACACCGTGCCCTCGACCGCGGCGAACGCCGGATAGGCCTCCGCGGCGCGCGGCAGGCGGTCGGGGGATTCCGCGAGACGCCTGCTCATGGACTGGCAATAGAGGACGCGGGCGATCACGGCGGCGGCAAGCACGCACCACCAGATGGCCGCCGCGGGCAGCCGGCCCTCTCCCCACAGCAGCAGCACGACGACCAGGCCGAACGCCAGGTCGGCGAACCAGGTCGCCCGGCCGAGATCGACCGAGAGCTTGAAAAGCGCGGAGTTGACTGTGGTCCTGGCCAAGGGCAAGCGCGCGACGGCCTCGAGGGCCGGCGGCAGATCGGATAATCCATGGCTTCCCCTGCGCCCCGAAGGTCAAAATGACACCCGAACCGGCCGCAATCCAAGCGGCGCCGGACAGGATCCCGAATTGAGCGGATATCGCGGCCGTTTTGCCCCTTCTCCGACCGGCCCCCTGCACGCGGGTTCGCTCGTCGCCGCCCTGGCAAGCTGGCTGGACGCGCGCGCGGCGCACGGCACATGGCTGGTCCGCATCGAGGATCTCGACCCTCCGCGCGAGCTGGCGGGCGCTGCCGCGTTGATCCTGCGCCAGCTCGCCGCCTGCGGCCTCGAGTCCGACGAACCCGTCCTGTTCCAGGGCGCGCGCTCGGACATCTATGAACGGGCCTTCGAAGCGCTGCGGGCGAGCGGCCTCGTGTACGGGTGCGCCTGTTCGCGCAAGGACATCGAGACAGCGACCAGCGCGCAGCCTGGCTGGCCGGCGGGCGTGTATCCGGGGACCTGCGCGCGACGAACCGTGCCGCGGAACGAGATACGTGCCTGGCGCATCCGCGTGCCTTCCACTGTGGTCGGCTTCGTCGATCGGTGCGCCGGCCGGATCGCGCAGGATCTCGCGCGCGACGTCGGCGACTTCGTTGTGAAGCGTGCCGACGGGCTGTGGGCGTATCAACTCGCCGTGGTGGTGGATGACGGTGCGCAGCACGTCAGCGACGTGGTGCGCGGCGCCGACCTGCTCGACAACACGCCGCGCCAGATCTTCCTGCAGCGCGCGCTCGGCCTGCCCACGCCGCGCTACCTGCACGTCCCGCTCGTGGTCGACGCCAACGGAGCGAAACTGTCGAAGCAGACGCTGGCAGCTCCGCTCGATGCGCGCGACCCGCTGCCGGAACTGGAGCGGGCAGCGCGCCATCTCGGGCTGCCGCCGATCGGAGCGCGGTCGGTCAGCGGCTTCCTGCGCGCCGCCACCGCTGCCTGGCGCGAGCGGTATCCGCTGCCGGCGCCCTAGCGCACCGCGGTCACGACGCTCGCCACGGCGGACGTCAGCTTCTTGGCGTACGGGATGTGCAGGAACTCGTTCGGACCGTGCGCGTTGGAATGAGGCCCCAGCACGCCGGTGATGAAGAACTGCGCGCGCGGAAACTTCTCGCCCAGCATGCTCATGAAGGGAATCGTCCCGCCCTCGCCGATCCAGGCGACGTCGCGCTGGTAGCTGCTG
>JAOUJD010000287.1 GCA_029883565.1 Burkholderiaceae bacterium | reverse complement strand
TGCGCGTTGGAATGAGGCCCCAGCACGCCGGTGATGAAGAACTGCGCGCGCGGAAACTTCTCGCCCAGCATGCTCATGAAGGGAATCGTCCCGCCCTCGCCGATCCAGGCGACGTCGCGCTGGTAGATGCTGCGCGAGGCCGCCTCGAATGCCTGCTTCAGCCACGGCGCGGTCTCCGGCGCGTTCCAGCCGGTGGCGCCGCAATCGGCATCGAAGGTCACGCGCGCGCCGTACGGCGGCTCTTCGGTCAGCGCCCGGCGCAATGCGCGGGTCGCCTGCTCGGCGTCGACCGTCGGCGGAATCCGCATGCTGAGCTTGAACGTCGTTTTCGGTCGCAGCACGTTGCCCGCGGAGTCGATCGCAGGGAAGCCGGCCGCGCCCGTCACCGCCAGGGCCGGCCGCCAGGTCCGGTTCAGGATGGCCTCGACCGGATCGGTGGTCGTCGGCATCGCGTGGGCGTGCGCGTCGGGCCCGTGGTTGCACGTCACCCACGGGAACTCCTTCCATACCTGTTCGCCGAGGATCGCGCCGGCCAGCTGCGCCTGGTCAACGCGCTCAGCAGGGATGTCCGTGTGCAGTTCCGGCAGCAGCACGCGCCCGGTCTGCGGATCGTCGAGGCGGTTCAGCAGCTGGCGGGCGATGCGGAAGGACGACGGCACGATGCCGCTCGCGTGCCCGGAGTGCACGCCCTCCGACAGGATCTCGACCGTCAAGGTGCCGCCGACCAGGCCGCGCAGCGATGTGGTCACCCAGAGCTGGTCGTAGTTACGGCACCCCGAGTCGAGTCCGACCAGCAATTGCACATCCCCCAGGCGCGGCGCCAGCAGGTCGAGATAGGCCGGCAGGTCCGGGCTGCCGCTCTCCTCGCAGGTCTCGATCAGCCCGACACAGCGTGGCCGCGGCGCGCCCTGCGCGTCGATCGCCGCGATCGTGGTCAGCGCGGCGTACACCGCATAGCCGTCGTCGGCGCTGCCACGGCCGTAGAGCCTGCCGTCCTCCAGCACCGGTTTCCAGGGCGCGAGGTCGTCGCGCCAGCCGCTCATCTCCGGCTGCTTGTCGAGGTGCCCGTAGAACATGACGGTTCGATCGTTGCCGCGCCCGCCGGTCGCCGGAACATCGAAGAACAGGCACGGCGTGCGTCCGTCGATGGCCACGATCTCCAGTGCCAGCCCGTCGATCGGCTGCGCCCGGCACCACAGCTCGGCCGCCTTGACGACGGCCTTCAGGTGCCCGTGCGCTTCCCAGCTGGCGTCGAACGCGGGCGACTTGGCGGGCACGCGGACGTAGTCCACCAGACGCGGCACGAGGTCCTCGTCCCAGCGGCGGGAAACATAGCGATCGAGATCGGCAAGATCCATGGCAACACTCCGGGCAAGCGCGCGCGGACCGCGGCGCAGCAGTGTATCGCCGCACCGCGCTCGGTTGCATCAAGCAAAACGGCCGCCCGCAGGCGGCCGTTTCCGTGCAGAAAACGGAGGCTACTTCTTGTTGGACATGGCCTTCTCGGGCGCGGCCTTCGCAGGCTTGGGCGCGGCCGGTGCAGGCGCCGGGGCCGTCGCGCCCTGCGCCGACTTCAGCTCGACGTTGAGGTCGACCGCCGGCCAGCTGCGTCCATGACACGCCGGGTTCGCGCAGAAGTTGCCGCCTTCGCGCCCGAAATCGAGCTTCCCGTGGCACATCGAGCATGTGTCGTCGATCTTGGAGCGGTGGTCGTGCATGAAGTTGGGCTCGTTGTGGCTGTCAGGCGGGGTCACGCCGGCCACCACGGTCGAAGCCACGCTGCCCTTGCCGCTTTCGAGAGACACCTGCGGCAGGTTGTGGCAGAGCGTGCACTGCAGCCGGATCGCCTCGCCCTTGTCGTTCAGGTGCTTGCCGTCGTGGCAGCGGAAGCAGCCCGGGAAGTCGCGGTGCTGCCCGTGATTCGGGAACGACTTCCACGTGACGCCTTTTTCCTCGAACGTCGCCGTCAGCAGGATGTCCTTCATCACCTTCTGGAACTGCTGGTCCTTTTCCTTCAGGTTCGCGGCGACCGGGGACTTCGTCGCGTTTTCAGCGATCAGCTTGTCGATCACGGCCGTGCGCTGCGCCAGCGGACCGCTGACGTCTTCCGCGCTCTGGATCAGCGTCACGGCGCGCGCCTTCACCGACGGCAGGGCGCGATCGATCTTGCCGGAAGCGATGGCCGCGTCGACCCGGTCGGCGGGGTTCGGGAACGGATGACCGACCGCGTTGTGGCAGTTGAAGCACTCCATGCGACGCGGCTCGATCTTCGCAAGCTCGTCCGCGGACAGCTTCGACTCCGGATCGATGTACGTGACCTTGGTGCCGTCGGCCTTCGTGACCTGGACCCACGGAATCGCGCGCCCCTGAACGTCCGGGCTCTTGTACTGGACGTCGCTCGAGATGTGCCAGTGGATGCCGGAGGCCTTCCATGGCTGTTCACGCGGCGCGTCGGCGCTCGTGTGCAGCGTGAGCCGGTACTCGATCTCGCTGCTCTTCGGATCCGTGCCGTAGCGCTTGTTGACCGCAATGCTGTCGTGGTGCTCCGTCTGCGGGTAGTGGCAGGCCTCGCAGGCCTCGCGCGCCGGACGCATGCCAGATGCGTGAAGCGGGCGCTCGTAGCCGACGATCATGCCCCACAGTTCCTTGAAGTGGGTCGGCTTCATCGCGATCAGCTTCAGGGTCGAGTTGCGCCCCATGTGGCACTCGACGCAGTGCACGCGCGCATGCGACGCGGTCTTGTGCGACGCGATTTCCTCGGGGTGCACCGAGTGGCACATCGTTTCGCAGAACTGGTCGCTGTTGGTGTATTCCCAGCCAGCGATGCCGGCCGCCGCCAGCACCATCACTCCGCTCCCGATTGCGACCAGGGTGCCAATGGCCCCCACCATCGTCTTGCGACCGAAACTCAGCTTCATGCGCCGCCCCTCCCCCAAGTTGTCATAAGGGCCCCGCCCGCGAGGGCGGAGCCCTTCGTTCCCTGCCTGCAGCGCCTCAGGTGATGACGCTGAAGATGATCAGGCCGATGGTGATCAAGCCAAGAACCAGCCCGATGCTACCGAGAATACGGCTGAAGAGCACGGTTTCCGCCGGCGGCGGCGGCGCCTCGATCGACTCCAGCCCCCCCTGTTCGACCAGGCGAGCGTACTCGACCGGACGCTCGTCCTTCAACTCGTGCTCGGGCAGCCGCCCCGTGAAGATCACGAGGTCCATCGGAAACTTCTCGGGCCGCAGGTGCCCGTTGAAGAAGTGGATCGTGAAGATGAATCCGACCGCCAGCAGCGCTTCCTCGCCGTGCACGATCATCGCGATGTTGAACACCCAGCCAGGCAGGAACTCGGAGAAGAACATGGGAAACCACAGCATGAAGCCGGAGCCGCCGATGATGAACATCCCCCAGAACACGGCCCAGTAATCGAACTTTTCCCAGTAGGTGTAGCGGTCGAACTGCGGCCGCGGGCCCTTGCCCAGGAACCACTTGAACATGCCGAC
>JAOUJD010000286.1 GCA_029883565.1 Burkholderiaceae bacterium | reverse complement strand
GGCCACCTGCAGCGTGTAGCTGATCGACTGGCCGATCGTGTACGGGCCGGCCGTCACCAGAGTCTTCACCAGCGAGACGTCCGCCGCGATCAGCTGGATGGTGTAGCTGGCCGACGCGGGCGGCGTGGTGACTGTCCCGCCGCCGTCGGTGCCGCTCGCAGTCGCGGTGTTCGTCGTCGTGCTGCCGCCTGCGCCGCTGGCCACGACCGGCCCGAGCGTGCACACGGAGACGCCGCCGGGAGGCAGCGGATCGACGTACGTGCACTGCGACTCGTCGATGGCCGGCGACGGGTCGGAGATCGACACGCCGGTGAACGTCGTGTTGCCGCTGTTCGCGATGGTGAAGCGGTAGAAGACATTCGTGCCCGCGGCCACGGTCAGCGACGGCAGCCAAGGGCCACTGGCCGACAGGCCGATCTGCTTGGTCAGCGAGAGGCCGGGCGCGGCGCCGAAGTACGACGCGTCATTGGGCGGCGAAGTCACGGGCGCAGCGGCGTAGGTCCCTTGCGCGGTTGCCGTGTTCGTGACGAGGCCGGCGGCCGCCGCCAGCGTGCCGACCGTGCACGTGACCGTCGGATCGTCGGTGGCGCTGGCCACCGGAATAAGCGCCCACGAGCAGGCGGCCAGGCTCACGCCGGCGCCGCTGAGCAGCGGGTCGGTCACCATGACGCCTGTCACCGGCACGTTGCCGATGTTCTCAACGACGAACCGGTACTCGAGCGCGGTGCCCGGCGCAACGACGACGCTCTCGAGCCATGGCCCCGGCGGCGCGGCGACGCGCACCTGCTTGGACAGCCGCAGCGCGGGCGCGGCCGGGTCCACGGACAGCGTCGCGTTCGTCGTGTTGCCGCTGCCCACGACCGCCGCGGACACCGCACCGGTCGTGTTGACGTGGTCGCCCACGGTCGACGACGTCACCGGCACCTCGATCGCGCAGCTCGAACCCGGCGGGATCGAAGCGCCGGACAGCGACAGCGAGTTGCCTCCGGCGACAGTCGTCAGCGTGCCGCCGCAGGTGTTCACCGGCGCGGGCAGCAGCGGGTTCGCGTTGGAGATCGCGCCCGGGTAGGTGTCGGAAATCGCCACTCCGGTCAGCGTGTGCTGCGTGTTCGGATTGGTGATCGTGATCGTGAGGATCGAGCGGCCGCCCGTCGCGATCACGTCGGGCGCGAACGACTTGACCGCGACTGGCGGCAGAAGCGCGGGTTCCACCGTGAGCGTCGCCGTGGCCGAGCCGGTCGGCCCGGTGTTCGTGCCGCTCTCCGTGGACGAGATGAAGTCGCTGACGTTGACCTTGGCGCCCGAGGTCGTGCCGGTAACGTTGACGCTGACCGTGCACGAGCCCGAGCCGGCGATCGTCGCGCCGGTCACCTGGCCGAAGGCGAGCGTCGTGGCGCCCGCCGCGGGCGCCCACGTCGGCGAGCCGCCGCATGTCGTCGCTGCAACGGGAGGGGACGCGACCTGCAGGCCGGCAGGCAGCGAGTCGGTGAACTTCACCCCCGTGAGCTGCGTCGCGTTGGGGTTGGCCAGCGTGAACGTCAGCGTCGACACACCTCCGGCCAACGGGATCGACGCGGGCGCGAAGGCCTTCGTGATCGTCGGATGCTGCGCCGACTGGCAGCCCTCGACACGGACATTGTCGACGTACAGGCGCGCATTGGTACCGCTGTTGCCCGCGTTGTAGGCAACCAGGCGGAAGTAGGTGAGGCCGCTCGCATTGGCGGCCCCCGGCAGCGCCGGGGAATAGGACACGAACGCGGTGCCGGGACTCAGCACGCCGCCGTAGTTCGTGTAGCTGACGCCGTCGGTGCTGTAGGAGAGCTGCAGCGACGTTGGCCCCGTCCCGCTGCGCGACGCGTCGAAGGCAAACGTGACGCTAGTGTAGTTCGTCGTGGTGACCGCGAAGATCATCTCGTCGCCGGCGCTTGGCGTCGCACTGGTGCTCCAGCCGTAGCCCGCCCACGCGTTCACGGGGTTGCCGACCGCGGTGTCGATGACCGTCGTGACGCCCGCCCCGGCCGTGGCGGTCGCGCTGGCCACGTCGGTCGCGCGCGTCGTGAACGCCGGGGGCGACGTCGTGCCCGCGCCGGGCTCCATCGTCCAGGTGGCGAGCGGCAGGCCGCAACTCAAGGTCGGCGGCGGCGTCGTCGTGAGGTTCAGCGTCGCGCTCGCCGTGTGGCCCGTGCTCGTCGTGCCGACGAACAGCGGCTGCGAAGTGTTGACGTACGACCCGCTCGCCGGCGCCGCGGGAACGGCGACGCGCACGCTGACCGTGCAGCTGCCGTTCGCCGCGACGGAACCGTTGGCTAACGAAATCGAAGTGCCGCCGGCAACAGCCGTCACGCTGCCGCTGCCGCAACCGGACGCCGACACGGTGAGCGGCGTGGCGACGACCATCTGCGCCGGGCTCGACGGGAGGTTGTCGACGAAGTTGAGGCCGGTGACAGCACCCGCGTTCGGGTTCGAGATCGTGAACGTCAGCGTCGAGGTACCGCCCGCCACGGTGGCCGCCGGCGCGAACGCCTTGGCGAAACCAAGCGAGGAGGGATTGACGATCTGCGCGATGCGCGCGCCGAAGCCATAGTCGGCGTTGTAGTGGTAGCTGCTGCCCGAGAAGTCGTAGATCAGCGTGTTGAGCGGCTCGGAGGTGCCGCCGCCGCTGATGATTCGCACGGTGTAGACCGTGCTGACCGACCCGCCCGCCTTGTTGTCGCTGGCAACACAGCTGCGGTAGTTCGGGCTCGCCGGATTGTTCTCCCAGCCGCAGGCGTCCGCGTAGAGTCGGTCGCTCGTCCCGCCCACCGAGTACGTGGTCGCGACCGACAGCACCTGGAACACGGTGTTGGGGAAGTTGATGAACGACTCGAGCTGGTTGTAGCCCTGCGTCGCGGTCGCGCCGACCAGCGTGATGTCGTAGACGCTGCCCACCATCAGCGTCATCGTTCCGCCCGCGGGGATCGACACGCCGTTGACCTTGACGTCGGAGACCTCGTTGCGGGCCTGGGACACCAGCCGCTCGACGTAGAGCTCGCGCGGTACCGGCGTGGAGACGAGGCCCGTGCCGTCGTTCGCGGTGATGCGGTAGCGCTCGGTCGTCCCGTACGCGGCCGGGTTGGCAGCGACCTCGACCTCGAAGTAGGCGTCGGAGCAGGCGCCGGCGGCGAGCGAGGGGATGACGATGCTGGTCAGCGACCCCGGCCGCACGTTCACGTAGGGGTTCGCGGTCGCGAGCTCGAAGTTGACGTTGACGCCGGTCGTGGCGATGTTGCTGCAGACGCGCGCGCCCACCGGGAACCGTCGCGGACCGCTCGTCGGGTCGTTGCTGTCGAGCCCGATGACGTTCCACGTGATCGGGGTGACGGTGAGCGCCGCCCACACGAGCCCGGGCGCCAGGGACGCGGCCAGAAGCAAGCCGAGGATGCCGATTATCTTCTTGTTTTGCAACGCGTTTCCCCTTGGCGCACGCGAGCCCCGCCGCAGGGCGCGGGCAATCGCGGTTATTATTGCA
>JAOUJD010000285.1 GCA_029883565.1 Burkholderiaceae bacterium | reverse complement strand
GCCCGTAGGTGTAGGTGACCGGGGAGCTGCCGGTGTTGGCCGGCAGGCTGTCCGTGGGCGCCGCGGCCGTGGACCAGGCGGAGGTCGCGTTCCTGCGCCAGTTCCACGCGGTGACCGTGCCGCCGCCGGAACAGGCGCCGCTCATGCCGATCGGTCCGCCGGCGTTGGTCAGCTGCCCGTTGGCGGGCGTGCGCGTGATCGCGCATCCGGTCGGCGAGTTGGGCGGCGGCTGCGTGCCCGGGCCCTGCCAGACGACCGTGGCCGAGCCGCTGCCGCCGCCGCCGCCAGCGGTCGCAGTGTAGACGCACGTGCGCCCGCCCGGCTCGGTGACCGTGGCGGCGAGCGGGTTGCCGGGCGCCACGGTAGGCGTGGCGCAGTCGCGCGAGGCCTGCCAGGTGACCGCGGTCGCCGCCGGATTGATGCACGCGACCGTGAGCTGGGCGACCGTATTGCCCTGCGGGCTCGCCGGCGTCGCATTGACGACGCAGGACTGCACCTGTTGTGCACAGGTGACCTGGTAGGTCGCATTCGGCCCCGGGCCGGTCATCGCAAGCGCGCTGCAGCCCGGAATGTCGACGGTGAGCGTTGCCGCCTGCGCAGGCAGAGAGACGGCGAATGCCGCCACCGCAGCGATGGCGACGCGAAGGATCTGAGAATTCATCGGGTTCCTGCGGCGGCGACGAGGGGGGCCGCCATGACGCGGCGCATTATAGCCGAGGAGCCGCGCGCGCGCGCGGCCGGAGCGGGGCTGCGGCGCAAGTTGCCGAATCGCGCGAGCCGGGCGACGCGGCGCTTGCCGAACCTCGACCGCAGCCAAGAAAAAAGGGCGGGGATCGCTCCCCGCCCTTTCGAGCACTGCCGTGACGCCCGTGTTACTGGATCGAGCGCGTCGTCTTGTGGTTGAAGTTGCCGCCGTAGTTCGACTGGATCAGCGACGTGCCGCTCGTGAGCGTGCCGTTGTTGAACGTGATCGCCGCAAAGCCGACCACCGGCAGGCCGTTGAACGTCGTCGACGCGAGCGCCGAGGTGACCGCGGACGCCGTGTTCGGGTCGACCGTGACGACCGTCGATGCGCCGCCCACCAGCTGGTGCTTGCCGGCCGGGACGGTGGCGCCATTGAAGTTCATGCCCACCCAGCCCGTCGAGAAGCCCGTCGCGATGTTGGCCTTGTTCGTCGAGCCGAACACGTTCGTGTTGTTGAACGTGACCACGTTCGCTTCCCAGCAGATCGCGTCGGTGAGCGTCGGCGGCGGCGGCGAGAACGATCCCGGGGTGGTGACGGTGCGCTCTTCGCGGTCGTACTGCGTGATCACCACGTCGTCGCACGAACCCGAGTTGCCGTTGAAGTTGCGCTGGAACAGGCGGCCGGCGTTGTTGCCCGAGCCGGTCACGATGTAGAAGCGCTTCGTCGGCATCGTGACGATCCAGTCGGTGCCCGACTTGGTGACCGTCTCGAGGGCGAACTCGTTGTAGACGTTGTTGTGCATCAGCACGGCCGAGACCGGGTCGACAGCTGCCTGCGCCGACCAGTTCGTGACCCAAGTCGTGTTGCCCGAGGTCACGACCGAGGTCTTCGGGTTGACCAGCGTGAGCGTCGGGTTGACGTCGCCCGGCGATGCCCACTGCGCGGTCGTCGACCAGCCCTGCAGCGCGGTGGCGTCGACGCCGAAGTCCTCGCCTGCCAACACGTTGATCAGCGTCATCGAGCCGAACAGGCCGCCATTGCCCGGGACCGTGTCGAGCGGAGCCTGGGTGTTGGAGATGACGCAGGTCGGGACGCCGCTGACGTGGGTGGCTTCGTCCCACGTGTCGCTGCCGTCGATGAGATTGCCCATCTCGATGATCTCGACGTAGCCCTCGCGGGTGCGGTCGAGCGAGGCGTCCGCGCCGTCCGCGGCGCTGCCGACGTACGCGTAGTTGACGAACGGCGTCGGGCTGGTGCCGCTCGACGAGACCGCCGGCGTCGTGCAGGACTTGTCGGGCGTGTAGATGCCGGCGCCCGAGGCCGTCTGGACGATCGCCGCGACCCACACGTCACGGCGCGACAGGTAGAGGTTGAAGTCGAGGACTTCGCGGGAGTTCTTGCCTTCCAGGAAGCGGACCTTGACGGCCTTCGCGGAGGCGGTCGAGTTGACGACCGACAGCAGCGAGGCGAAAGGAGCGCCCGCGACCTTGTCCCGCACCGTGTAGTACGGATAGATGAGGACCTGGCCCAGCCCGTCCGGGTTGACCGAGACCGCTTGCGCGGCGCCGGTCACGCCCAGCGCGGAGACGCCCGCCAGCGCGGCGTACAGCGACTTCTGCTTGAACGTGTTCATGTGCTTGGTGACTCCTTGGAGTTGCCGTTTTAAAGTGATCACTTTAAGACCAACAGCCGGCGCATCATATAACAGCTTGTTTGCCGTGGAAAGCTCCGGGACGGCCCGCCCGCTGCCACCATGTGGAAATCGTGCAACGATCCTGCCCTGCTACTCCCTGTAGACCAACCATGCCTGACCGTCCGAAATCACCCAGGTTTCCTCGAGCGGGACCACGACGCCCGACATCGCCCGGTGGTCGAAGGTCAGGTAAAGCTTGACCTTGCAGCTCTCCGCGTCGCAGGACGTACCGTCCAGCTTGATGGCGCGGAAACTCGCCGTGTTCGTCCTCGCCTGGAAGCGCTCCAGCGACGTGACCTCGCGGGAGGCCGGGGAGAGGAAGCCGTAGGCCGTTTTCGTGTCGCCCTTGAGCAACGCGTCCCAGCGCTCCAGCGCCCGCTTGCTCACCGCCTGCTGCCTGGCCTCGAGGGGCGTGTCCTTCGAGAGGACCCCGCCACCCGGGACGCTCGCACAACCGGCGATGCCCAGCACGCCCGCCGCGGCCACCGCCGCAGCCCACTGTCGCCATATGGCGACAATAACCGTCAAAAAGTCGCGATTCCAGGTCATTCCCGCTCAGCTACCGGTTTTCAGCCACTTTAGGCCGACTCTCCCTTGCGGGACGCCCCCATGCGGGCGCGGCAACCATTCGCGGCAATGCTCGATTGCAGGCTAGCCGCCGCCCCCCCGAGCGTCAACGCGCAAGCGGGAGGGGCCTGCCGGAGGCTGAACATGTTGCGGGGGTGCAACAAGCGGGCTGTCACCGGGGGGCGACAAACTCAGGCGGGGGCGGGGGAACCGCCGGCGGGCCACCGGGCCGGGTGGCCGGGAACGTCGCGTCGAGGCGCTCCATTCGCCTGCGCATTTCGTCCACGACGCCACGGACGTCGTACTCATTCTCGACCACGCGCGGGGTGACGAACAGGACAAGCTCCGTCCGGCGCTTGGTGAGCGCCTGCTCGCCGAAGAGCCCACCCAGATAGGGGATACGCGACAGGAGCGGGAGCCCCTTGCTGTTGCGGGAGTCCGTTTCGAGGATCAGGCCGCCCATGATCATGGTCTCGCCCGTAGGGACGGCCACGAAGGTCTGGATCGAGCGCGTGTTGATCGGCGGGGCCGACCCGGGGGGGTCGGCCGTGCCCGGCTGGCTCACTTCCGCCTGCACCTCGAGGG
>JAOUJD010000284.1 GCA_029883565.1 Burkholderiaceae bacterium | reverse complement strand
AGCCCTGCCGGGGGGGCGGAAAGGGGTTGCATTGCAGGATGGCGCGCTCGACCGCCTGGTCGTACGCCGGCAGGCCGCTTGACTTCAGCAGCTTCGGCGCACCCTTCTGCTCCCGGGTGGGCAGCAGCTGGACCTCGAACTCGGCGACGTATTGCCCCGGCTGCACGCCCTCGGGCACGTTGAACACGATGCGCGGGCGAACGCAACCCACCACCTGCCCGGCGTAGCTCTGGGACGATCCGCCGCCGGCGGTCGTGCCGGTCGGCGCGGCGCCGGTCGCGCCGGTCGGGCTGCCCGCCGCCGCGGTCATCCGCTGCAGTGCCTGCTCGCGCAGCTTCGCCGCCTCGGCCTCGCGTTTCTGCGCCTCGCGCTTCTCGGCGGCGCGTTTCTCGGCTTCGCGCTTGTCGGTCGCGCGCTTCTCGGCCGCGCGTTTCTCGGCTTCGCGTTTCTCGGCTTCGCGCTTCTCGGCCTCCAGCTTCTTTGGATCCGGCTTCGGCGGCTCTGCCTTCTTCTGCTCGATCACGATGTCCGGCTTGCGCGGCTCCGGCACGGGCTCCGGCTTCGGCGGTGGCGGAGGTGGCGTGGCCTCGACGACCGGCGCTGGCACCGGAACCGGCTGCGGCGCCGGGGCAGGTGCGGGTGCTGCGGGGAAGCCTGCCCAGAGCTCTGCGCTCACCGTCCCGACCGGCTCGGTCTTCCAGCGCACCACGAACGCAATGGCGACGAACAGCAGCGAGTGCGCCAGCAGCGACAGCACGAACGCCGGCGCCGTTCCCTTCTCGGGCGCGTGCCAGTGCAGCCTGCGGCGCTCGGTCAGTGCGGACGCGTTCATCTCACCGCTGCGTGAGCTCGACCAGCAACCCGACCCGCTCGACTCCGGCCTTCTGGAGATCGCTCATGACCTTCAGGACCGCCTCGTACCTTGCCTGCCTGTCACCTTCGATCACGACCGGGGTCTGCGGGTTCCCGCCCTGCCGCTGGCGCACGGCGTTGACCAGCTCGCCCGGAGCGACGGCCTGTTCGCGCTTCGCGGCGTCAAGGATGGAGGTGCGGCCGTCGGCGCGGACGACGATCCGGACGGGTTCGCCCTTCTGCTGCCCCGCCTTCGCCACCGAGGGCAGGTTCACGATGCTCGGATTCACGAACGGTGCCGCCACCATCAGGATCACCACGAGCACCAGCATCACGTCGACGTACGGGACGACGTTGATCTCCGCCATCATGCGGCGGCGACGGCCTGTGCGTCGACCGACGAGGGCCATGGCTAGGCCCTCTGGCGCTGCAGGATGTTCAGGAACTCTTCCATGAAGCTCTCGTAGCGGTTGGCCAGGCGATCAATGTCGTTGGCGAAGCGGTTGTAGGCCACCACCGCCGGGATCGCCGCGAACAGCCCGATCGCGGTCGCCACGAGCGCTTCAGCGATGCCCGGCGCCACGCTCGCCAGGTTCGCCTGCTGCAGGTTCGACAGCCCGGTGAACGCATGCATGATCCCCCAGACGGTGCCGAACAGGCCGATGTACGGACTGACCGAGCCCACCGACGCCAGGAAGTTCAGGCGGGCCTCGAGGCCGTCCATCTCGCGCTGGTACGAGGCGCGCATCGCCCGGCGCGCGCCGTCGAGCGTCGCCGCGGCGTCGCCGCGCCCGCGCAGCTTCAGGAACTCGCTCATCCCGGCCTCGAAGATGCGCTCCTGCACGCCGGACTTGCGGCGCGGGTTGGACGCCTGCTGGTACAGCTGCGCCAGTTCGGCCCCGCCCCAGAACTGGCGCTCGAATTCCTCGGTCTCGCGCTTGGTGCGCTTGATTGCGAAGCCTTTCTGGAAGATCGCCGTCCACGACGCGATCGACAGCAGCGCCAGCAGCAGCATGACGAACTGCACGACCACGGTGGCCTTGGTGATGAGCGAAAGGATCGAAAGGTCGGCAGTGGGTGTCATGGTCTCGTTTCAGGAAAAGCGCGCGATTTCATCGCCTCGAGCATCGGCTGCGGCATGGCCTTCGGCGCCAGGCTGCGGGTGTCGACGCAGCCCGCTCGGATGCGCGCCGTGGCGAGCACCTCGTCGCCGCGCCGCGCGGTCTGTTCGAAGACGACCGACACACGGCCAGCCTGCGTCACCCGCACGTCGAGTTCGATCACATCGTCCAGCCGCGCCGGCCGCCGGTAGTGGCACTCGATGCTGGCCACCACGAACTGCAGGCCGTGCTCGCTCGCCAGCACCTGCTGTTCGTACCCGGCCGCGCGCAGCCACTCGGTCCGCGCGCGCTCGAAGAACTTCAGGTAATTGGCGTAGTAGACGACACCGCCAGTGTCCGTGTCTTCGTAGTAAACGCGGACCGTCCACGTGAAGGGTTGACCGGGCACGGAAAATGGGAGGAATGCGTTGCGCCGCAGTATACGAGGCATGGCGCACGGCTTCGCGGGCCGCGGGACCTGTCTTCGGTCGGCCGGATGGTCTACTTTCCCGAGGCGCGAGGCCAGTGGCGGCTGCGCGGCTCGATCTCTCCCCTACAATCGCGCGCTTCGCGGCAAGCCGCAAGGCGGCTGCGGCCGGACCTCATTCAAGGGGACGGCGAAGGGGACGATGCGTACGGTGCTGTCTCGTCGGTCTGTCGCGGTCATCGGCGCGCTGCTGCTCGCGCTGGGCGGCTGCAGCCGCATTTCCAACAGCCCCCATCCGAGCGGCGCGGAGAGGACCAACACGTTCTTCACCGCGTTCCAGGAGCGCTCGCCGAAGTACCTCGATCCCACGGCGTCGTACTCGCTCGACGAAACGCCCTATGTCTACTCCATCTACGAGCCGCTGTACCGCTTCCACTACCTGAAGCGGCCGTACCAGGTCGCCCCGCGCGCGGCCACTGCGGTGGTCGAACCGCGCTACCTCGACAGGAACGGGCACGCGTTGCCCGCCGATGCGCCGGGCGAGCAGATCGCCGAGGCCGTATACGACATCCCGATCCGGCGCGGGATCCGCTTCGCGCCGCATCCGGCCTTCGCGCGCGACGCGGCGGGCAACTACCTGTATCACGACCTGACGCCCGAGCAGGCGGCCGACAAGCGCACACCGTTCGACTTCGCCCGGACCGGCACGCGCGAACTGACGGCGGACGACTACGTGTACGCGTTCAAGCGGCTGGCGACGACCCGGATCAAGTCGCCGTCGTACTCGACGTTCGCCGACCACGTCATCGGACTGAAGGAATACGGCGACCGGATCGCCGCGGCGGACAAGGAACTGCGCGCCGGCATCGATCCGGCCAGCCGCGACCTCCCCTTCCTCGACTTCCGGCAATACGACCTGCCGGGCGTGAAGGCGCTCGACGACCACACCCTTCGTGTGCGACTGAACGGCAAGTACCCGCAGTTCAAGTACTGGCTGACGATGGTGTTCACCGCCCCGGTCGCTTGGGAGGCCGACAAGTTCTACGCGCAGCCCGGATTCGCCGAGAAGAACCTTTCGCTCAACTACTGGCCGGTGGGCACCGGGCCGTACATGCTGGTCGAGTACCAGGAGAACCGCCGCCACGTCCTCGAGCGC
>JAOUJD010000053.1 GCA_029883565.1 Burkholderiaceae bacterium | reverse complement strand
CGCACGACGTTGTTGGTCTGGTGGGCGTTGGCCGAGAAGTGGAGTTGCACCGCGGACTCGATGGAAGATTCGAGGCGCCGGGTGTGGTGCAGCACGCGCTGGATGTGCTCCATCACGTCGCTCAGTCGTACCATGTAGGCATCGCTGACGCTGGCCGGCGCCTGCTCGAGATACTCGTCGCGCATCTCGGTGAGGGCGTCGTACTGGCCCTCGCACAGGTTTTCCAGCTTGCGCAGTTCCATGCGTGCCTCGAGCAACGCAGCCCAGTTGGAAAACGGCCGGCGCGGGTCGAGCAGGTCACGCTGCCAGCGGTCGAGGCGGTCCGACAGGGGCTCGCGCAGTTCCAGGTAGCGGTCGACCATCACGTTGAGCATGCGCAGCATCAGCTCGCCGGGCCGGACCGGCAGGCGCGAACGGTCGGGCGCGGCGGCTTCGCTGCCGCTACGCCGCGCGTCCAGCATGCGCTGCCGCACGGTGTCGATCGACTTGCTCGGGCCCTGCCGCACGGTGACGAGCATGCGATCGAGCAGGAAGAAGGTGATCGGCCGGGTGACGATCTCCTGCAGCAGGCGCCGCTGGTCCGCGAGCGGGCCGCGTCGTTCCTCGAGCGGCAGCGCTTCCCCGGTCGACAGCTTGCGGAATACCAGCATCTGGTACTCGTTCGTCGAATCGAAGAACGATGGATGCTGGGGGTTCATCGCATCCTGCAGGTGAAGGTCGAACAGGCGCACGCCGGTCAGGCGCTCGACGAGCCCGCTCAGTGACTGCGGGTCGACCGGGCCCTCCTCGTGCAGCACGTCAAGCCACACGTAGCCGTCCGCCGGCAGGGCGGCGGGAGCGGCATCGAGTTCCTGCGCGCGCCCGGACTGGACTTCGATCCAGTTCACGGACAGATCCGCCTCAGGCGTTACCGCGCAGCCAGCGCGCGACCTGCAGCGCGAAATAGGTGAGCACGCCGTCCGCGCCCGCTCGCTTGAAAGCAAGCAGGGATTCGAGGATCACCTTCTTCTCGTCGAGCCATCCGTTCGCGGCCGCGGCCTTCAGCATCGCGTACTCGCCGCTGACCTGGTACACGAAGGTCGGCGCCTTGTAGGTGTCCTTCACGCGCCGCACGATGTCCAGGTACGGCATGCCGGGCTTGACCATCACCATGTCGGCGCCCTCGGCCAGATCCAGACCGACCTCCCAGAGCGCCTCGTCGGTGTTCGCCGGATCCATCTGGTAGACCATCTTGTTCGACTTGCCGAGGTTGCCGGCGGACCCGACGGCGTCGCGAAACGGTCCGTAGAAGGCGCTCGCGTACTTGGCCGAATAGGCCATGACGCGCGTGTGGATGTGGCCCGCGCCCTCGAGTGCCTGCCGAATCGCGCCGATGCGTCCATCCATCATGTCGCTTGGCGCGACGATGTCC
The DNA here is from genome assembly GCA_029883565.1 of Burkholderiaceae bacterium. Classification (GTDB taxonomy): domain Bacteria; phylum Pseudomonadota; class Gammaproteobacteria; order Burkholderiales; family Burkholderiaceae_F; genus JAOUJD01. The sequence goes on along the minus strand of JAOUJD010000053.1, from coordinate 12,779 downwards.
ACCCCGGCGGCGGCTTGCACCAGCGCCTGTCGGGTGAGGATGCCCACGGTTTCGTCGTTCAGCACGTAGCCACTGGCGTCGATGACGCCGTCCTGCCCGTGCGTCGTGTACGGATCCAGCGCCACGTCCGTGAGCACGCCCAGCTCGGGAAAGCGGTGCTTCAGTTCCCGCACGACGCGGGGCACCAGCCCGTCGGGATTCGCCGCTTCGCGGCCCTCGGGCGACTTCAGGGAAGGCTCAATGACAGGAAAGAGCGCCATGACCGGGATGCCCAGGGTCAGGCACTCGTCGGCGACAGGCAGCAACTGGTCGAGCGACAGCCGCTCCACGCCCGGCATCGACGCGACCGGCTCGCGCCGCTGTGCGCCGTCGAGGATGAAGACCGGGTAGATGAGATCGTCGACCCCCAACGCGTTTTCGCGCATCAGGCGGCGCGAAAAGTCGTCACGGCGCATCCGGCGCATCCGGACCGAAGGAAACTGCCCAAGAATCTGCATGCGGGAAACTCCCACTGGAGAGCAAGCGGGTTGTGGTTATCGTTCCTGCCTGGATGACTCGTTCATCTCCCGCTTCTTCTCCCTGAGCGGGCGCCTTGTCCATCACGAGGCATTGGGGCCCCGGACTTCTCCGGGGTCTTTTTTCGTCTCAATGATACGGCGCGCCATGGCGCCGGTCCTTGGTCTGCGTCAGCCGCGCAGCCACCCCGCCAGCGTGGACTCGAGTTCATCCACGCCCTGCCTTTTCAGTGCGGAAAACAGCTGTGCGGAAGCGCGCGGACCGATTGCAGCGGCGCGTTGCCGCGCGCGGTCGAGTGCGCTGCGCTTCTCGCTGTTGTTCAACTGGTCGGCCTTGGTAAGCAGGAAGTGGAGCGCGCAACTCGGCCGGTCGACGAAGGCGATCAGCGCTTCGTCCGCAGCCATCAATGGCCTCCGGGCGTCCATCACGATCACGATGCCGACCAGGGTCTGGCGGTGGGCCACGTAGCCGCCGACGAGCGCGTCCCACTGGGCGCGCTGGCCCTCCGGAGCCTTGGCGTAGCCGTAGCCCGGGAGATCGACCAGATAGCCCCTGGGGACGGTCTGCCCGTGTTCGTCCCGCTCCGACAGCTCGAAGAAATTCAGAAGCTGGGTCCGCCCGGGCGTCTTGCTGGCGAACGCGAGGCGCTTCTGCTGGGTGAGGACGTTGATCGCGGTCGACTTGCCTGCATTGGAGCGGCCCGCGAAAGCGATCTCGGGCAGCGCGGCCGCCGGTAGTCCGGCCAGTTCTGCGACCGAGATGAAAAAGCGGGCCGAGTGGAAGAGTTGCACGGGGAAGGGGGGCGGCAGGGGTGCCGGGCCGGTCAGGTTCGGTAGAATACGCGGCTTCGCGAATTGGCCTGCAGGGAGCCGTGCAGCAGCACGGGGCCAGGCTGGGCCGCAAACCAAGAACGAAGGCGCTTTGATGAACAGGTCGATGGGGCGACGTTTTCTCGTGCTGCTTGCCTCCGTTGGGGCCGCGGCGGTGGCGCTGTCCGTGCAGGCGCAGGACAAGGCTCCGGCCAAGCCGGATCCGGCGCGCGGCCAGCAGATCGCGTCGCAGGTCTGTGTCGCCTGCCACAACGCGGACGGCAACTCGACCATCCCGGGAAATCCGCGCCTGGCGCAGCAGCACGCCGCCTATCTGTACAAGCAGCTGGTCGACTACTCGACGCCGTCCGGGCAGGGCAAGCCCGCGCGCGAGAATCCGGTGATGAACGGGTTCGCGTCCCAGCTGTCCGATGCCGACAAGCGCAACGTGGCGGCCTGGTTCTCGAGCCAGCCGGCGAAGCCGGGTTTCGCCTCCAGCAAGGACCACCTCGAACTCGGCCAGCGGATCTGGAGGGCGGGCATCCCCGAGAAGTCGGTGCCGGCCTGCGCAGGCTGCCACGGGCCGGCCGGCTCCGGCATCCCGGTGCAGTACCCGCGCCTCGCCGGCCAGCATGCCGAGTACACGGAAACGACGCTCAAGGCGTTCCGCGAAGGTACGCGCCACAACAACACGCCGATGCAGCAGATCGCTGCGAAGCTGTCGGACGCGGAGATTCGCGCGCTCGCCGATTTCGCACAGGGCCTGCGGCGCTAGACCCGCGCCGGTCCGGCTTCAGGGCGGCCGCGCGCCGCCTTTTTCTTTTCTGCTACGGCCTTCCGAAGACTTCATTGGCCTGCTGGGCTACCCGCACGAAGGTCGTGCGCTTGGACAGTTCCTTCAGGCGCCGCGCCCCTACGTAAGTGCAGGCCGAGCGCACGCCGCCGAGTATCTCCTGCGCCGTGTCCGCCGCGGGACCGCGGTACGGGACCAGCACTTCCTTGCCCTCCGCGGCCCGGTAGCGGGCGACGCCGCCGGCGTATCGCTCCATCGCCGCGCGGCTGCTCATGCCGTAGAAGCGCTTGAACTTCTCCCCGTCGCGCTCGACGAGGTCGCCGCCCGATTCGTCGTGGCCCGCGAACATCCCGCCCATCATGACGAAGTCGGCACCGCCGCCGAAGGCCTTTGCCACGTCGCCGGGAGTGGTGCAACCGCCATCCGCGCAGATCAGTCCGCTCAGGCCGTGGGCAGCGTCCGCGCACTCGATGACCGCCGACAACTGCGGGTAGCCGACGCCGGTCATCTTGCGCGTCGTGCAGACCGAGCCGGGTCCGATGCCGACCTTGACGATGTCGGCGCCGGACAGGATCAGTTCCTCGGTCATCTCCCCCGTGACGACGTTGCCGGCCATGATGACGAGCCGGGGGAAGTGGGTGCGTATGCGCGTCACGAACGTCACGAAGTTCTCGTGGTAGCCATTGGCGACGTCGATGCAGACGTACTGCACGGCGTCGCCCGCCGCGTCCATCACGCGCTGGAACTTCTCTTCGTCCGCCTTGGTGATGCCCATGGAATAGAACGCCGCTGACTTGCGTTCAAGACCCTTGAAGAAGGTGACGCATTCCTCCACCGAGTAGTGCTTGTGCAGGGCCGTGGAGAGGCGGAAACGGTCGAGCGCGCGCGCCATCTCGAACGTGCCCGTGGTGTCCATGTTCGATGCGATGATCGGGATGCCGTCGTACGGGAACGCCGCGTGGCGGAACGTGAATTGCCGGGAGATGTCGACGTCCGAGCGCGATGTCAGCGTGGAACGCTTCGGGCGGATCAGCACGTCGCGGAAGTCGAGCTTGATTTCGTGTTCAATGTGCATCCAGATTCTCCCGGCGGGTCGCTCGCAGCGAGTCTATCCGCGGAACCCGGCGCGGTGCGTCGCTGTCCCACTGGGCCTGGTTCTGTAATCCCGGGGCGCCGGGGTCGACTGATGGACACCGGTAATGACTGGAGCGTTCGATGCTGATCACCGCCTCGCCCGATGTGAAGGCCTCCGAGATCACGCCCAGGGGCGTCTACGAGGCCCGTCGGCAGTTCCTGAAGGCCGCCGCGGCCCTGGCCTTCGCTCCCGGCGCGGCCGTCGCCCGGCAGGCCCTGTCGACGAAGCCGGGCCCGTACTCCACCATGGAAAAGGCGACCCCTCCCGACCTGGTGATGAGCTACTGCAACTTCTACGAGTTCGGCACCGACAAGGAAGACCCGTCGCGTTACGCACCGAAGATGCTCAGGACGCGTCCATGGACCGTGCAGGTCGATGGTGCGGTGAAGAACCCGCGCACATTCGGCGTCGACGAACTGCTGAAGCTCGCCCCGCTCGAGGACCGGGTCTATCGGCTGCGGTGCGTGGAGGGTTGGTCGGCGGTGGTGCCGTGGGTCGGGTTCCCGCTCGCCGAACTGGTCAAGCGCGTGGAGCCGACGGGCAGCGCCAAATTCGTGGAATTCGTGACGCTCGCCGATCCGAAGCAGATGCCGGGTCTGCGGGCGCCTGTGATCGACTGGCCGTATGCCGAGGGGCTGCGGCTGGACGAAGCCATGCACCCGCTGACCCTGCTGACCTTCGGCATGTACGGCGAAATCCTGCCCGAGCAGAACGGCGCACCCGTGCGGGTCGTGGTCCCGTGGAAATACGGATTCAAGAGCGCCAAGTCGCTCGTGCGCATCCGTTTCGTCGAGCGGCAGCCGGCGACCGCATGGCAGAAGGCCAATCCGGATGAGTACGGCTTCTACTCGAACGTGAACCCGGAGCGCGACCATCCCCGCTGGAGCCAGAAGACCGAGCGGCGGCTGGGGACGGACGGCCTGTTCGCGCGGCGCCGGCCGACCCTGATGTTCAACGGCTACGCGGAGCAGGTCGCATCGCTCTACACGGGCATGGACCTGATGAAGCAGTTCTGACCGCGGCCCTGCGATTGAACGTCTTCAGGTTCGTTCCCGCCGCCTTGCCGCCACGCGCCTTCGCGGCGGTGCGCGGCGCGCTCTTCGTGCTCGCGCTGTTGCCGTTCGTGCGCCTGTTCGTTCTGGGCGGCACCGCGGGGCTCGGCGCCAACCCCGTCGAATTCGTGCTGCGCTCGCTCGGCACCTGGACTCTCGTGCTGCTTCTGGCGACGCTGGCCATCACGCCGCTGCGGTGGCTGACCGGCTGGGCCTGGCTGCTCCGGCTGCGCCGCATGCTCGGGCTGTATGCCTTCTTCTACGGCACGATGCACGTCACCGCCTATGTCTGGATCGACCACTTCTTCGACTGGGCGGCGATCGCCGCGGACATCGTGAAGCGGCCGTACCTGACGCTTGGATTCGCTGCCTATGTCCTGTTGATTCCGCTGGCGGTTACGTCCACGAACGCCATGGTGCGGCGCCTTGGTGGCCGCAACTGGCAGCGCCTGCATCGCGCCGTCTATGCAATCGCGGTCCTGGGCGTGATGCACTACTGGTACCACAAGCTGGCCAAGAACGACCTCGCCCAGCCGACCGTGTACGCGCTGCTGCTGGGGGTGCTGCTCGGTGTCCGGCTGTTGCGCTGGTTGTCGCGTTCGTCGCGCCTGCCCGTGGCCGCGGCGCCGGCACCCTGTCAGGGCAGGCGCGACTCGCCGGCGAACAGCTGAGCCGGGCGCTCGCGCGCGCGAACAAGATAGGCGTGGTCGCCGTCCACCATGACTTCGGCCGCGCGTCCCCGGGTGTTGTAGTTGGAACTCATCGCCATGCCGTAGGCGCCCGCGCTCGTTATCGCCAACAGGTCACCGGGCCGCAGCACGAGAGTCCGGTCGCGCGCGAGCCAGTCGCCGGACTCGCACACCGGACCGACGATGTCGTACACGCTGGCCGCCCCATCGCGCGGGCAGACGGGGACGGCACCCATCCATGCGTCGTACATGGTGGGCCGCATCAGGTCGTTCATGGCCCCGTCGACGATCGCGAAACTCCTTGCTTCGCCCGGCTTCAGGTATTCGACCCGCGTCAGCAGGACTCCTGCATTGCCGACGAGCGATCGACCGGGTTCAAACATCACCGTCTTGGCGCCATGGCCGCGCGCGTCGACGCGCGCCATCAGCGCTGCGACGAGTTCCCCCGTCGCCGGCGGCGTTTCCTCGCCGTAGCGGATGCCCAGGCCGCCACCGAAGTCGATGTGGCGCAGGCCGATCCCGTCGCGCTCGAGGCCGTCGACGAGATCGAGCACGCGCTCCGCGGCGTCGATATACGGGCCGGCCTCGGTGATCTGTGAACCGATGTGGCAATCGATGCCGACGATCTCGATGCCGGGCCGGCGCGCCGCATCCCGATACAGCGCCAGCGTGTCGGCGTAGGCGACGCCGAACTTGTTGTTCTTCAGCCCGGTCGAGATGTAGGGATGGGTGCGGGCATCGACGTCGGGATTGACGCGCACGGAGATGCGGGCCCGGGTGCCCAGCCGGCGGGCAACCGCGTCGATGCGCTCGAGCTCCGGCGCGGACTCGATGTTGAAGCAAAGGATGTCGGCGCGCAGCGCCTGCTCGATCTCGGCGACGGACTTGCCGACGCCGGAGAAGACCGTCCTGGACGGATCGCCTCCCGCCGCCAGCACGCGCTCGAGTTCGCCGCCGGAAACGATATCGAAGCCGGCGCCTCGGCGCGCCAGCAGGTCCAGAACGGCGAGGTTCGAGTTTGCCTTCATCGCGTAGCAGACAAGCGACGAACGACCGCTCAGCGCGTCGGCGTAGCGGTCATACGCGCGTTCGATCGCCCGCCGCGAGTACACGTACAGCGGCGTGCCGAAGCGCTCGGCAAGGGTCCCGAGCGACACCTGCTCCGCGTGCAGCTGGCCGTCGCGGTAGTCGAACCCGTCGCTGTCGGGCAGCGTCGGCGTCATTTCTTCTCGTTGGTCGCGGGCACGTCGGGAAAGGGACGATCCGCAGGGCGCGAGGCCGGCGCCTTCGACTGCGGGGCCTGCGCGGGAGGCGGCAGGACCAGCGGGCCCTTCTGCCCGCATCCGCCGATGGGTATCGAGCACGCCGCGGCTAGAATCGTCACACCGATCACTCGCATGCCGACGACTCTAACATGACGGAAACGGAGTTCCTGCAGCGCGCCGAGCAGACGCTCGCCGCGATCGAGCGCGCGGTCGATGCGACCGGCGCCGACATCGAATCCGCGCGCAGCGGCAACGTGCTGACGCTCGAACTCGGCGACGGCTCCAAGGTGATCGTCAACAGCCAGGCGCCGATGCAGCAGATCTGGGTTGCCGGGAAGAACGGCGCGTATCACTACGGCTGGCGCGAGGCAGGCTGGTTCGATACGCGGGACGGGTCGGAGCTGTTCGCCGCGCTGTCCAGGCTGCTGTCCGCGCAGGGGGGCGAGGCGGTCGTGCTTGGGAACGCCTGAGCGGCGCGCTCAGAAGATCTGGTCCCGCACCGTATCGCGGCGGGCCTTTTCCTCGGCTGGCAGCGCCTCGTCGATGCCGACGCTCGCAATGCCCTGGCCGGGCTGGTTCTCCTCGAAGTACACCTCGCCGCCGAGCTGAACGACGCCGCTTGGCATCTCCCGAACCGACTCGGGTACTCCTGACAGGGCCTTGGCCATGTAGGAAATCCACATCGGCAGCGCAAGCCCGCCACCGGTCTCGCGGTCGCCCAGCGGGCGCGGCTGATCGAAGCCCATCCAGCCCACCGCGACGAGATCGCCTCCATAGCCCGCGAACCAGGCGTCGTGCGAATCGTTGGTCGTTCCCGTCTTGCCGGCGATGTCGCTGCGCTTGAGCGCCACCGATGCCCGCGCCGCGGTGCCGTAGCGCGCCACGTCCTTCAGAAGGCTGTCCATGATGTAGGCGTTGCGCTGATCCAGCACGCGGTTGGCCTCGTCGCCGGCTACGAGGGGCTGCGCCTCCATCAGCACCTTCCCGCTGCTGTCGGTGACCTTGCTGATCAAGTGCAGGTTCACGTGGTAGCCGCCGTTGGCGAACACAGCGTAGGCGCTCAGCATCTGCCACGGGGTGACCGAACCGGCGCCGAGCGCCATCGTCAGATAGGCGGGGTGCTTGTCCGGCTCGAAGCCGAAGCGCGCGACCCAGTCGCGCGCGTACGCCGGGCCGATCGCCTGCAGGATGCGGATCGACACCAGGTTCTTCGACTTCGCGAGCCCCTGGCGGAGCCGCATCGGGCCCTCGAACTTGCCGTCGTAGTTCTTGGGCTCCCAGGCCTGCCCACCGGTGAGCGCGGGGTCGATGGAGATCGGGGCGTCGTTGATGAGCGTGCTGGGCATGAAGCCCTTTTCCAGCGATGCCGAATAAATGAAGGGCTTGAAACTCGAACCCGGCTGTCGCCAGGCCTGGGTGACATGGTTGAACTTGTTCAGGTTGAAGTCGAATCCGCCCACCAGCGCCCGCACGGCTCCGTCCTTTGAATTCGATGCCACGAACGCGGCTTCGACCTGCGGCAGTTGCGTGATCTCCCAGCTCCCCTTGTCGGTCCGCGACAGCCGGACCACCGCGCCGGGCACGATCTTGCGATTGGGCTGGGCCTTCGGCGAAAGGGACGGAGCCACGAACTTGAGCCCGTCGCTCTTGACGTCGAGCGTGGAACCGCCTTCCGCGGCCACGCGGACGCGACCCGGCGCCACTTCGAGAACGACGGCGGGCAGCAGGTTGGGGCTTTCGATCGCCTCGACCAGGGCGTCCTCGATCCGCTGTTCGCGCACGCTCGGGTCATCGCCGAGTTCGATGAACGCTTCCGGACCGCGATAGCCGTACCGGCGGTCGTACTCGAGGATCTGGCGGCGCAGCGCGGCGTAGCCGACCTCCTGCTCGTCCTTGCGCAGCGTCGTCGTGACGTTCAGGCCGCGCGTGTACGTCTCTTCGCGGAACACGTCGAACACGAGCTGGCGCGCGAGCTCGGCCGCGTATTCCGCGTGCAGCCTGACGCGGGGGCCATCGGCCGGGTCGAGCCCTGCGTGGCGCGGCCTCAACTCCTGCGCAACCGCCTCGTCGTGCGTGGCCTTGTCGATGAATCCAAGCTGCAGCATGCGCGCCAGGACGTACTGCTGCCGGGCTTTCGCCCGCTTCGGATTGACGAATGGGTTGTAAGCGCTCGGCGCCACCGGCAGGCCGGCCAGCGTTGCCATTTCAGCAACGCTCAGGTCCTTTGCCTTCTTGCCGAAATAGACCTGGGCGGCCGCGGCGAATCCGTAGGCCCGCTGGCCCAGGAAGATCTGGTTGGCATAGACCTCGAAAATGCGGTCCTTCGACAGCGAGAACTCGATCTTGTAGGAGAGCGCGATCTCGTAGATCTTGCGCACGTAGCTGCGTTCCGAACTGAGGAAGAAGTTCCGGGCGACCTGCATGGTGATCGTGCTGCCGCCCTGCCCACGCCGCCCTGACACGAAGTTGGACAGCGCGGCCCGCAGCAGGCCGGAGTAGTCGACGCCGCTGTGGCGGTAGAAGCCGTCGTCCTCGGCAGCCAGTATGGCCTTCTTCAGCGGTTCCGGAATTTCGCTGAACGGAAGGAAGTCCCGCCTCTCTTCCCCGAATTCGCCGATCAGGACCCCGTCCGCCGTCCAGACGCGCAAGGGGATCTTGGGCCGGTAGTCGGTCAGCGCGTCGATTGGCGGCAGGTTCGAGTAGACGATGGCGAAGGCAAACACCAGCAGCAGGGCCGCGCTGGCTGCCCCGGCCGCGGCGAGCAGGGCCGCACTGGCGAGCCAGCGGAACCAGGGCGGGCGATTGCGCGCCGCGCTGCGGTGATGTTGCGGACCCGGATCGGGAGAAGGCACGTCGGCGCGGTTGCAGCAGGGGAAACTGGACGTGTGAGCGACCGCTTTTTTGCGCTTCGCTGCACCAGGAGTCGTGGATTATAGGAGCGTCAATCTTGGCGCCGCGCCCGGTAACACAGAAACGCGGCGAGTGAGATTGGACGCCCCTCGGCGCGGATCGTTCGTTGTTAATCCCTCAAAAAGGGCACGATTAGTCTGAACGCGGGGCTTGTGTGTGTTTTGCTTATATTGCTAGGATCTCAAGTACCGTCCGACAAAACCGCGGTAAACGCTCGAAAGATAAGGAAAAACGGGTGTCAGTGCGGCCGCGAAAAGGGGTACCGGGGGGTGCCCTCGACGTCGGACCTTCTTGAGACGCCCAGTTGAGCACGCAATCGAGCTTCGACCGTCGTTGGGAGCGTCACCTTGGCTTTTGATCTGCCGTTTTCGCCTAAAACGCCGCCACTGATCGGACTCGACATCGGGTCGTCCAGTGTGAAGATCGTCGAATTGTCGGAGGCCAGCAAGGGCGTGATGCGCCTGGAGCGCTATGCCATCGAGCCGCTGCCTCGCGGGGCGGTCGTCGACGGCAACATCGACAAGATCGAACTCGTGGCCGACGCAGTGAAGCGGGCCTGGCGGCGCGCGGGCGGAAAGATCCGCAACGTGGCGATGGCCCTGCCGGCGTCCGCCGTCATTACCAAACGCATTGCCCTGCCTGCGAACCTGCGCGAGGAAGAACTCGAGATGCAGGTCGAGAGCGAGGCCAACCAGTACATCCCGTTTGCGCTCGACGAGGTCAGCCTCGACTTCCAGGTCCTGGGTGGCATTCCGAACGCGCCCGACGACGTCGAGGTCCTGATCGCCGCGTCGCGCAAGGAGAAGGTCGAGGACCGCGTGGCGGTTGCGCAGGCGGCGGGATTGAAGCCGGTGGTCGTCGAGGTCGAGTCCTACGCGGCACGCGCCGCCATCGAGCGCCTCATCCAGCAGTTGCCGAACGCGGGTGAAGGACTGGTGATTGCCGTCTTCTACATCGGCGCGAACACCACCAGCGTCACGGTCATGCACGACGGTGATGCCATCTACGAGCGCGAGCAGCCCTTCGGCGGCCAGCAGCTGACCGGGGACATCTCCCGCACGTACGGCATCCCGACCGAGGAAGCGGAACAGAAGAAACGCAGCGGCGATCTGCCGGCGGACTACGAAACCGCGGTGCTGAAGCCTTTCATCGATACCGCCAGCACCGAGATCACCCGCGCGCTGCAGTTCTTCTTCACCTCGACGCCGTACAGCCGGGTCGACCAGATCATGCTGGCCGGAGGGTCTGCCGTCATCAGCGGCCTGGCCGATGCGCTGATGGAACGCGCGCAGGTGCCGACCTCGGTCATCTCGCCATTCAAGGGCATGGAGGTGTCGCCGAACATCCGCGACAAGCAGCTGCGGCTGGATGCGCCGGCGTTGCTGACGCCGTGCGGCCTTGCCATGCGGAGGTTCGACAAATGACCCCGCGCATCAATCTATTGCCGCACCGCGAGGCGCGGCGCGAACTGAAGAAAAAGCTGTTCTGGGCCATGACGGCCCTGTCGGCGGTCGTCGGCGTCGTGATGATCGGCGTGGTGTGGACCGTGCTGCAGGGCTACATCTCGAACCAGCAGGCGCGCAACGAATTCGTGCGCAACGAGAACCGCAAGCTCGACACCCAGATCAAGGAAATCGCGACGCTGCGCCAGGAGATCGACGGACTGCGTGCCCGTCAGCGTGCGGTGGAGGACCTTCAGGCGGACCGCAATCAGCCAGTCTACCTGCTCGATGAAGTGGTCAAGCAGGTGCCCGAGGGCATCTACCTGCGATCCATCAAGCAGGAGGATCGCAAGGTCAATGTGAGCGGCTGGGCGGCATCCAACGAGCGCGTCTCGGAGTTCCTGCGCAACCTGCAGAACAATTCGCGGGTCCTGGAGAGGCCCGAGCTCATCGAGATCAAGGTCGCTGGCCAGGGGCCGGCGGGCATCAACCGGCGCGTGTTCGAGTTCTCGCTGAACTTCTCGATGAAGCCGACCCCCGAGAGAGCGCAGATGCAGCAGCAGGCCCAGGCCGGCGCGGGAGCGCTTGCCTCGGCCTCGGCCGCGCCTGTTCCGGTCGCGACGCCGACGTCAGGCCCGGCCGCCGCTCCGGCGCCGACGCCGGCGGTGGCGGCGTCAAAGCAGGCCGCGCCCGCGAGCGCGGCTCCGAAGAAATAGCCCGGGAACGAGGCGTCGATGGCAAGTCGTGATCTTCTTTCTCAGTTCCAGGGCCTGACCCTGGACAACGTCGGCGGCTGGCCGATGGCCCCGCGTGTCGCCTTGTGGCTGTTTGTGATCGCCGCATGCGCTGTCGGCGGGTGGTTCGGACTGTGGAGCGGCCAGAAGGACCAGCTCGAACAGCTGGCGGCCGAGGAAGTCAAGCTGAAGGACGAGTACAAGAGCAAGCTGCAGCAGGCGATCAATCTGGACGAGCTGCGCAAGCAGCGTGAACAGGTCAGCCAGTACGTGTTGACCCTCGAGAAGCAGCTCCCGAGCAAGTCCGAGATGGACGCGCTGCTGTCAGACATCAACCAGGCGGGTGTCGGCCGCGGACTTGACTTCGAGCTGTTCCGGCCGGGTCAGACCAACGTCCGCGAGTACTACGCGGAGCTCCCGATCACGGTGAAGGTCTCGGGCAAGTACCACGATCTCGGCGCCTTCGCGAGCGACATCGCGAACCTGCCCCGCATCGTCACGCTGAACAACATGAGCATCGGCGTCGGCAAGGGCGGCCAGCTGAACCTGGACGCAACCGCCAAGACCTATCGCTACCTGGACCAGGACGAGATCGCCGCCCAGCGCAAGGCGAAGCAACCGGCGAAAGGGCCTGCCAAGTGAAACTTCCCATGACTCCACGGCGCACGATGGCCCTGGCTGTCCTCACCGCGTTGCTTGCCGGCTGCGGTGGCGGCGATGAAGCGGAACTGCGCGCCTGGATGGACGACACCCGCAAGACGATGCGCCCGACGACGCAGCCGGTCCCCGAACCCAAGCAGTTCTCACCCTATGTCTATGAAGGCAAGGCGCTGATCGACCCGTTCGATTCCCAGAAGATGGTGCTCGCGGTGGCGCGGCAGTCGCAGGCGCGCGCGAGCTCGAGCGCGATCAAGCCCGACCTGGATCGCCGGCGCGAGGTGCTCGAGGGCTATCCGCTCGACCAGCTCAGGATGGTCGGTACGATGCGGCAGAAGGGCGACAACGCAGCATTGATCGACGCGGCCGGCCAGACCTTCATGGTCAAGGTCGGCAACTACATCGGACAGAATTTCGGCCTCGTGATGAAGATCAGCGAAACAGAAGTCGAACTCAAGGAAATCGTCCAGGATGCTGCCGGCGAGTGGGTCGAACGGCCCTCGAAGCTGGAGTTGCAAGAGGCCGCGACGCGGCAGCAAGGGAGCAAGCGATGAGCATCACCATTCAGGGTCTGATCCGCCGCGTGTCGCGATTCGCCGCGCTGCTGGGCCTGTTCGCGGCAGTCGGCTCGGCGGCGGCGCAGGGGTCGGGGGAAAACGCCATCGAGCGCGTGGACGCGACCCAGACGACCACCGGCGTGGTGGTCACCATCGAGCTCAAGAACGCGATGACCGCCGTTCCCGCGAGCTTCTCGGTGGCGAACCCGGCCCGCATCGC
>JAOUJD010000052.1 GCA_029883565.1 Burkholderiaceae bacterium | reverse complement strand
CCGAGCTTGGCGTAGAACCACCACGCGCCGGAGGCGAGGCCTTCGTCGTTGCCCTTTCCGAGCTGGTACGGCTCGATGCTGAACGAGGCAGACCCGAACCCGTGGACCAGGGCGGCCAGCAGGCGCGCGAACGCATGGGCGGCTTCGCCGCCGCGAAACGTGTCGAACGTATTGAAGGAGACGGCGGCGGCGCGACCGGTGAGGTCGGACTGGTGATAGCCGACCGGCACGCCGTTCTGCAGCGTCAGGCCGCCGTAGATCGCCGGCACCGCGGCGCGCCGCTCGGGCAGCATGCCGATCAGGGCAAAGGCAAGGCCGCCGTCGTCCTCGATCCACCAGACGTCGCGCTCGTTGGCATAGGCGAAGGCGTCGAGGTCGCGCATGCGCGTCACCATCGCACCGCGGGCGAGGTCGATCAGTGCGCGCGCCTCGGTGCGCGGCGCCGCGCGCAGCCGCCGCGGCGGCTGGCGGATCGCCGTCGACAGATCCGGGCGTTCGCGCCGCAGCGGGCCTGTTTGCCACACCGGACGCACATCCATCAGCGCCGCGCGGGACCGGTTCGGCGTGCCGGCGCCCGCGGCAAGCTCGCAGCTGGGATTGATCGCGTCGTAGATGGCCTCGCGCAGCCGGTCGTCGGCCGGCAGCGCGGCAACGCGCCGGAGCAGGAAGGTCGCGTCGGTCTCGCCGCCGCGCACGGCGTCGAGCGCGTCGAAGCCGGTCAGCTTGGCCTCGCGCAGCGCGTGCGCCTCGACCGGCGTCAGCAGCGCCGGCAGCAGCGTGGCGATCGAATCGCCGGCAACGGTGTCGCTGCGATCCAGGGTGAACCGTTCCGGCCAGCGCCGCGCCAGCCAGCCGGCGGTCGGATAGAAGAACGGAAACCAGAGCCGCGTACCGGCAATGCCGGAGTAGGCGAGTCGTTCGCGATGGGCGCGCAGGTCCCGTCGGCGATCGAATGCTCGCAGCATCGCATCGACCGCGCGCAGGAGGCGCGGCGAGTCCGGATAAGCACGCATGAAGCACAGGATCTCGTGCAGGCGCCGCACCTGGTCGGCGCGCGCGAGCCGACGGTGCGCGAGTTGCGCCAGGCGTGCCAGCTTGATGCGGGTCGACGCCGGGTCGAAGCGGTCCTTGCGTCGCTCGAGGTCAGTCAGTGCGGAGGTGGCCATCGTCCTCATTCCATGTCGCCGCGACGGCGACTGTAAGCCGAACCGCGCGGGCTGCGCGACCCCCGGCAGCGCTCCCGTAGAATTTCGCGCTCCACGGCAACCGGTCCGACGAGGACATCCCATGCGCGCAACCAAACCGTTCCTCTCCCTGGCGCTGGCCTCCTGCCTGCTCGCGGCGTGCAGCAAGCAGGAAGCCCCGCCGGCCCCGAAAGCCGAGGCGCCCAAGGCCGCGGCGGCGGCCACCGAGCCCCTGAAGATCGGCTTCGTGTACGTCAGTCCGGCGAGCGACGCAGGCTGGACCGCGCAGCATCACGCGGGCCGTGGCGAGATGCTGCAGGCGCTGGGGAGCAAGGTGACCTCGACCTTCGTCGAGAACGTTCCGGAGGGCGCTGATGCCGAGCGCGTGATCCGCGACCTGGCGCAGCAGGGCAACAGGCTGATCTTCACGACCTCGTTCGGTTTCATGAACCCGACGCTGAAGGTGGCGGAGGAGTTCAGGGACGTGAAGTTCGAGCACGCCACGGGCTACAAGACCGCGCCGAACGTCAACACCTACAGCGCGCGCTTCTACGAGGGCCGTTACCTGGCCGGCATGATCGCGGGCCGCATGACGAAGACCGGCACGCTGGGATACGTCGCCGCCTTCCCGATCCCGGAGGTGCTGCAGGGGATCAACGCCTTCACCCTGGGCGCGCGCAGCGTCAACCCCAGGGTCCAGGTGCGCGTGGTCTGGGTCAACACCTGGTACGACCCGGGCAAGGAGCGCGACGCCGCGAACGCGCTGATGGGGCAAGGCGCCGATGTGGTCACGCACCACACCGATTCCACCGCCACGGTCGCGGCCGCCGAAGAGAAGGGCAAGATGGCGGTCGCCTACCACTCCAACATGGCGAAGTTCGGGCCGCACGCCCAGCTCGTCGCCGTCACCCATCACTGGGGCGAGTACTACACGAAGCGGGCGCAGGCGGTGCTGGACGGCACCTGGAAGGTCGAACCGGTCTGGGGCGGCATCCGCGAAGGCATGATCCGGCTCGAAGGGCTGTCCGACCAGGTGCCGAAGAACGTCGTCGATGAAGTGAAGGCGCGCGAAGACGAGTTCCGCAAGGGCGCGTTCCATCCGTTCGGCGGACCGCTCCGCTCGAATGATGGCAAGGTCGTGCACGACAGCGGCCCGATGTCCGACGAGCAGCTGTGGAAGATGGACTACTACGTCGAGGGCGTGATCGGCAAGGTTCCGGCCGGGAAATAGGCGAACCACTGGCGCTCGTCGGCGTCGGCGGTCAACGCGCGCGGAAACCCGCCTTCTGTCCAGGGAGAGTGCCATGGCGACGCCGACCAACCCGCACACGGACGCGCTGTCCTCGAGCCTGCCGGGGACATGGCGGCTCGAGTCGCGCGTCGACGTCACCGATTCCGGCGAGCGAAAGATCGATCCGTCGCTTGGCGAGCGGCCGATCGCGCTCATCTTCTACGATCGCTCGGGCAATTTCGCGGCGCAGTTCATGAAGCGCGACCGCTCCGGGCCGGCAGTCGACGCCCCGGCAGGTGCCGCCAACAACACGCGCGCGCAGGGCGGCTACGACGCGTACTTCGGGACCTACGAAGTCGATGACGCGCGCGGCACCGTGACCCAGCGCCTGCTCGGCAGCCTGTCGCGCGACAACGTCGGACAGGTCGTGACACGGGCCATGGTGGTGGCGGGCGATACGCTGACGATCGTGCTGCGCACGGCGGCCGTCGACGGCGGGGACGTCACGCGCACGCTGACCTGGAAGCGCGTGGGCTAGGCGCGCAGCGGGTGTCCGTCCCGATCGATGCAGCGCCACGCCATTCCTGCCGAGATGCTTCTTCTGAAGACCAACCACCTGCTGCTCGAGCCGCAGACCGCGGCCCACGCCGCGGAGATGTTCGAGGTGCTGTCCGACCCGGCGATCTACGAGTTCGAGAACGGGCCGCCGGAGTCTCTTGCGTGGCTCGAGGAACGTTACCGCCGACTCGAATCACGCCGTTCGGCGGATGGACACGAGCTCTGGCTGAACTGGGTGGTGCGCAGCGTGGAACCTGGCGACGCGCTGGGCTACGTGCAGGCGACCGTCTACGCCGACGCGAACGCGCTCATCGCCTACGAGTTCGGGAGCGCGCACTGGGGACGCGGATGGGCGCGCGAGGCGGTCGAGGCGATGCTGGACGAGATCGCCCGTGCGCACGGAGTAACCACGGCCGGCGCGGTCTTCAAGAAGGCGAATTTCCGCTCGCACCGCCTGTTGCAGCGGCTTGGCTTCGGCCCGGTCGCCGGCGACGCGTTTCCGTGCCCTCTGGCCGGGGTCGACGAGGACGCAATGGCGAAGCCGTTGGGTCCGGCGTGAAGTCGCGCCGTCCGGAGCGACGCAAGCCGGAGTTCGATTGCGGAACCCGGCGCTGGCATCCAGAATGAACCCATCGCAATCGTCGGACCGGTCCCGAAGGACCGGGGTGACATGACAGAAGAGAGCGGGGAACTGGAATACGCGGGATTCTGGATACGCACGGTCGCGGCCATCATCGACACCCTGCTGATCAGCGTCATCCTGTTTCCCCTCCTGACCGCGATCTACGGCTCGGACTACTGGAGCGGCGAACGCCTGATCCAGGGGCCGCTCGACTTCCTGCTGTCGTGGGTTGCCCCCGCGGCCGCGGTCGTCGTCTTCTGGCTCGCCCGCCAGGCCACCCCGGGGAAGATGGCAGTCGGCGCCCGCATCGTCGATGCGAAGACGGGCGGCAAGCCCACCAGCACCCAGCTCATCCTGCGCTACCTGGGCTACTACGTCGCCATGCTCCCGCTGTTCGTCGGCATCCTCTGGGTGGCGTTCGATCCGCGCAAACAGGGCTGGCATGACAAGATCGCCGGCACCGTCGTCGTGCGGCGCAAGGGCGGCACCGCTCAGGCCGTCCGGTTCGAGGGGCGCTGAGAACGTTGCGCGGCGGGCCGTCCGGGCGCCGCCGCGCTGCGGGAGCCTTCGTCCACCGTCACCACGTGTACTGCACCGTGTAGCGCACCACCACCTCGGCTTCGGGCGCCACCGTGACCGGGAACACGATCGTGCGCGCATCCTCCTTGCGGAAGTCGTGGCTGCGCGACGCGATGTTCCAGTTGACCCAGCGGTACAGGTTCTCCTTCACCTGGACCTGGACCCGCTCCTTCTTCTGGTTGCGCAGCCTGACCTCGATGTCCTCGGTCATGGTCCGGCGTGACGTGTCGACGCGAAAGTCGACCTGCCGACGCTCGCCGACGACGTCGAATGCGCTGCCGAGCTGCAGTTGAACCTGTTCGTTGCGCGGGGTGTGCTCGATGCTGTCCTCGCCCACGAATTCGAGGGTCTGGTCGGCCGGATCGAGCTTGGAGACCCGCATCCGGCCCGCGGGCAGCGGCATGCCCATGTTGTTGGCGTCGCTGTTGCGGAACTGCAGGTAGACGTCGACCTTGCGGTTGCCCTGCACGCCGTAGTTGCGGTCCGTTGCCGGCGACGGCAGGAACCCGCGGTGCCCCATGGGCGCGCCGTAGTACACGAGCACCCTCTCGCACGGCACGCGGCGCGCCACCGGAAAGAGTTCGATCTGCTTCGTCGAGTTGTCCGGCAGGGTCGTGGCCCGGCCAAGCGTGTACAGGTGGTACTCGAAGAACGACTTCTCCGCGAAGCCGTCGGCGACGCTCTCGCGCGCGGCGAGGCCCTTGGCGACGGATTGCGGATAGGGAGCGGCGGACGTCGCCCGGTGCACTTCTCCGGCGACCAGCTTCAGACGGGCATCGCCGTAGCTTGCGCCCGACTGGTTGACGATGCTCACCCAGGCGCCGATGTCCAGGGAACAGGCGTTGGCGTGCGCGCCTTCCGCGTACGTGACGTTGTAGTCGGCCCACCAGGTCATCCCCTGCGTCTGGTACGACACGCGGGTGCGGTGGGTGCCGGCCCGCTGCGCATTGAGGTCCCACACCAAAGTTGGCCGGGTGATCAGTCCGCCCGGGAGCGACGGCAGCCGCACGCCGGCGTTGTGCGGCAGGATCTGCACGCTGCCGTCGTCGCGCTTCAGCACCATGCCGCCCTGGGTCGACAGCAGCGTGCCGCTGAACGACTCGGTTCCCTGTCCGCGGACCTGGTCGACGGTGATCGGCCGGTCCACATACTTCTGCAGCAGCTTCTCGGTGCTGACCAGGTCGAACTGGTAGTTCTGTTCGAGGACGGTCGTGCCCTTAGCGTCCGTCAGCGATTCGAACACGACGGTGGTCGGGTCGATCAGCGCGGCGACGTCCGAAAAGCGCACGGCGTTGCGGCCCTTGGTGAATTCCAGGTTGCGCTCCTGCCGGACGACGCCGTAGCCGGGCAGCGCGCCGCGGGACGGTGCCCGCATCAACTCGGGCGACACCGCGCCGGGCGCTGCGCTGCTGTAGATGGTCAGTGCGGTGCCGGATGTGCCGGGCTGGGCCGCCGTCGGGACGCCGGTGCCCGACAGGATGGCGAGCGTGGCGGCGGCGGCCGGCTTGAGCAGGGGGGTCATGGGTTCTCCTTGTTGGGGGTCCTTGCCCTTGAACGGACGTCCGGCTGCAACGGGGTTAGCCCCGAGCGGAAACCGGAAACGATGCCCGTGTCCGGGTGTCATACTTGGCCCGCCACTCCCTCACGACGTTTCCCCGATGACCCTGTCCCACCTGTTACGGCAGGCGCTGCGCATGACCGCGCGCGATTGGCGTGCCGGCGAACTGCGCCTGCTGGCGGCGGCCCTCGTGACGGCGGTTGCGGCGGTGACGAGCGTCGGTTTCCTGGTCGACCGGATCCGCCTCGGACTCGAACGCGACGCGACCCAGTTGCTGGGCGCGGATCTGGTGCTGAGTTCCGATACGCCGATCGCGACCGGCATCGCCGAGCGCGCGCGCGCGGCTGGCCTGGCGACCGCCCGTACCGTGCTGTTCCCGAGCATGGCGTTGAGCGACAAGGAGGCCGACCGCAACGCGCTCGTCGCCGTGAAGGCGGTGTCGAGCGGGTATCCGCTCAGGGGCAGCCTGCGCATCGGCGATGCGCCGGGAGCGGCCGACCGGCCGACGCGCGACGTGCCGGCGCCGGGAGAAGCATGGGTCGATCCGCAGTTGCTGCAGGCGCTCGGCGCGGCACCGGGCGACCGGATCAAGCTCGGCGAGTCGACCTTCCGGATCGCGCGACTCATCGCGATCGAACCCGACCGCGGGACGCAGTTCATCAACTTCGCGCCGCGCGTGATGCTCAACCTGGCCGACTTGCCGGCGACGCAGCTGATCACCAGCGGCAGCCGGGTCACCTATCGACTGCTGATGGCCGGGGAGCGGGACGCCGTGCGCGCCTTCGGCAGCGCGCTCGAAAAGGAACTCAAGCGCGGCCAGCGGCTGGAGGCGCTGGAAGGCGGCCGGCCCGAGATGCAGCGCACGATCGAGCGCGCGCAGCGCTTCCTCGCGCTGGTCGCGCTGCTGGCGGCAATGATTGCGGCCGTGGCCGTGGCCGCGGGCGCGCGCCGCTTCTCGCTGCGGCACCTCGATTCGTGCGCCATGATGCGCTGCCTGGGGCTGGCGCAGGCCGACATCTTCCGGCTGTTCGCGCTCGAGTTCCTCCTGATCGGCGTGGCGGCATGCCTGGTCGGCATGGTGGTGGGCTACGCCTTCCATTTCGGCCTGCTCGCGATGCTGGGCTCCCTGATCAACACGTCGCTGCCGCAGCCGTCACTGCTGGCGGCGGTGCAGGGCTTCGCGTGCGGACTGGTGCTGCTGCTCGGATTCGCGCTGCCGCCGCTCGCGCAGTTGCGCCAGGTGCCGCCGCTGCGGGTATTGCGCAAGGACATCGGCCTGCCGACCGGTCGCGTCGCGTTCGGCTATCTGGCGGGCCTGGTCGGGTTCTTCGGCTTGCTGCTGTGGTCGGCGGATGACCTGAAGATCGGCTCGCTGACGGCCGGCGGATTCGCCGTCGGGTTGGTCGTGTTCGCGCTCGTCGCCTGGCTGGCGCTGCTGCTGCTCAGGCCGCTGCGCACGATGACCGGACGGCTCGGGATCTCCTGGCGCTTCGCCATCGCCGCCGTGCAGCGGCGTCCGGCGGCGACGGTGGTTCAGCTGGTGTCGCTGGCGGTCGGCCTGATGGCCCTGTTGCTGCTGACCGTGACGCGCACGGACCTGGTCGATGCGTGGCGCCAGGCGGTGCCGCCCGACGCCCCCAACCGCTTCGTCGTCAACATCCAGCCCGACCAGGTCGAGGCCCTCGGTGCGCGGTTGCGCGACGCCGGCGTGAAGGCTCCGATCAACCCGATGGTCCGGGGTCGGCTGATCGAGGTCAACGGCCGCAAGGTCGGGCCCGAGAGCTACTCCGGCGAGCGGGCGCAGCGGCTCGTGGATCGCGAGTTCAACCTCTCCTACATGGCCGACGCGCCCGGGCACAACCGGATCACGGCAGGGCGGTGGTTCAAGGACGGCAGCGACGAGTTGTCCATCGAGGAGGGGATCGCGAAGACGCTCGACGTGGGCCTGGGCGACGCGATGACGTTCGAGATCGCGGGGCAGCGGGTCAGCGCGCGCATCACCAGCCTGCGCAAGGTGAACTGGGACTCGATGCGTGCGAACTTCTTCGTGATCATGCCGCCTTCGCTGCTGGCGGACAAACCCGCGAGCTTCATCACGGCGTTCCATCTGCCTGCAGCGCGCGCGACGCTGGCGGGAGACCTGCTGCGCGAGTTTCCGAACCTGACGGTGATCGACACGACGGCAGTGTTCCGCCAGGTCCAGGCGGTCATCGACCAGGTCGTCGCGGCGGTGGAATTCCTGTTCGTGTTCACCCTTGCGGCGGGCGTGCTCGTCCTGTATGCCGCCCTTGCGTCGAGCCGCGACGAACGCGTGCGCGAGGCGGCCCTGCTGCGTGCGCTTGGCGCCTCGCGCCGGCAGTTGTCGCGCGCCCAGGTCGCGGAGATGCTGTGCATCGGCGGGCTGGCCGGCCTGCTCGCTGCGGTGGGGGCCAGCGCCATCGGCTGGACGCTGGCGCGCTACGCCTTCGAGTTCGACTACGTCGTCTCGCCGTGGGTGTTCGTGTCGGGCATCGGCGCGGGCGCGCTGGCGGCGCTGACGGGCGGCTGGTTCGGGCTGCGCGGCGTGCTCAACACGCCGCCGCTGACGACGCTGCGCGACGCCTGATCGATGCGGGTTGACGGCACTTCGGGCGCTGCCAATACTCGCCGCGGATCTTCGACAGGGCCATCCATGCCGACGGCAGTCGCATTGCAACGCCAATTGCGCAGCGTGCGCGCGCGTTTCGACCCCGTGGCCGAGGAAGAGAAGGCCCGGCTGCTGGGCATGTTCGCCGGGCTCCGGCTGTCGCGTCCCGGGCTGCTGGCCGCCTATCACGACGACCTGCTGTTCCTCGTTGCGTTTCCCGGCTCGATCGGCGTGCGCGACGCGGCGCTCGCGCAACTGGATGAGATCAGTGCCCGCGTCCGTGCGCTGCCCGCAACGCGGCGCGCGGCGCTGTCCAACACCGGCATCGCCGGCAGCGTGTCCCGCTATGCGATTGCCCATCCGATCGCGGAGTGCCTGGTCGGGGACCAGCCGTACGCGATCGAACTCGACTGGTCGAACGTGGAGGATCCGGTTCGGCTGGATGAGCTGATTTCGCAGGTGCTGACCGAGGTCGAACGCGACTCCTTCGGCAGCGGCATGTCGACCCGGCGCTGGGTGGCCGCGGCGCGGCGCACCGACGCGACCTCGACCCTGCAGTGGCTGCTGTGTGCCGGCTCGACCCGGCCGTCCGGCGCGCGGAGCGACTTTGCGGCGGCGTGGGACCTGGCTCAGGTGCCGGTTCGCTGGCGCATCGGCGACTCGCTGCGTTCGGTCACCCATAACCGGATCGACGTCGCGCATCCCCGGCTGCGCACGGACTTCAGGAAGCCGTCGGAACCGCTCGTCCGGCACGCCATGCGTCCCCTGGACCGCATCGAGCAGCTGAAGCGGCCGCAGGCCGCGCGGGCGATCGATGTGGCGCGCTCGGCGCTGGCCGCGCGCTGCCGCGAAGTGCACGCGATGAACTACGCGAACCCCGACGAAGTGCACCTGGCGGACCTGGGGCAGGGCGCGCAACTGGTCGTGATCGGGGTGCTGCCGTCCCATCGGCTGCTGCTGGAGGCCAATTACGGCTACCTGCTGCTGTCCAACGGCATGCCGATCGGCTACGGCGGCGTGTCGCCGCTGTTCCGCCAGGCCAACACCGGGATCAACGTCTTCGATCCCTTCCGTGGCAGCGAAGCCGCGTTCCTGTGGGCGCAGACGCTGCGCGCGTTCCGGAGTCTGTTCGGGGTCCGGCGCTTCATCGTCAACGGCTACCAGTTCGGGGCCGGCAACACCGAGGCGATCGGCAGCGGCGCCTACTGGTTCTACTACCGGCTGGGGTTCCGGCCGGCATCGCCCGCGGGCCGTCGATTGGCCGAAGGGGAGGCGGCTCGACTGCGGCGCGAAGGCGGTCGCAGCCCGACCGCCACGCTGCACCGGCTCGCGCGGGGTGACCTGCACTTCGACCTGCCGGACTGGGATGCGGCGGATGCGTTCGACGAGGCCGCCCTTGATCGCGTAGGGACGGGCCTCGCGCAGCGACTGTCCCGAGTTCCCGTCTGGTCGCGCGCCGCAGGCGCGCACGTCCTGGCGCGCGAAGTGCAGGGTCTGCTGGGGGCACGGCCAGAACACTGGTCGCGCGACGAGCAGGCGGCCTTCGAGCGGCTCGCACCCGTTGCGTCGCTGTTGCCGGCCCTGCCGCAGTGGCCGGTGAATGAGCGGCGGGCGCTGGCCGAACTGCTGCGGGCGAAGGGCTCGACGGGCGAACAGGACTTCGCGCGAAGGGCAACCGGGCTTCCGCGCTTCTTCCGCGAGCTTGCTTCCGTGCTCGCCGGGAGCGGGGCCCGGCACGGACGGATCGCCGGATGAGCGACGCGCCAGCGGGACCGACGCCGTACGAGCTCCTCGGAGGCGATACCGCCGTGCGCGAGCTCGTCGACCGCTTCTACGACCTGATGGACCTCGAGCCGGCGTACGCCGAGCTGCGGCGCGTGCACGGCGCGGACCTGACCCACGCGCGGGACAAGCTCCACTGGTTCCTCAGCGGCTGGATGGGCGGCCCCGACCTCTACATCGAGCGCTTCGGCCATCCGCGGCTGCGCGCGCGGCATCTGCCGTTCGCCATCGGGATCCGCGAGCGCGACCAGTGGCTCGCCTGCATGAACCAGGCGATGGTCGAGTGCGGGGTCAAGGAGGATCTGCGCGCGCGCCTTCTGCAGGCCTTTTTCCAGACCGCCGACTGGATGCGCAATCAGGCTGGCTGAATCCCGCGCTTCGTGCGACGGCCGCGCGGTACACGGATCCGCGCGCTGACGTCGGCGGGCGTTCCACCGCGTCGCGCGGCTCGCGGCCCGAGCCTCTGCCGCCCGTATCATTCGCTGGATGACAGAAACGACCATCCTGATCAGCGTTCTCGGAGCCGCGCTGCTGCTGGCGCTGATCGCCCTCGTCGTGGCTGCCCGACGCGACCGCAACTCCGGACTCGAGGCTCGCCTGGCTGCGCTCGCGCAGGACAACGAGCGGCTCGAGCGCGAACTGCGCGCGGCGGTCGAGAACACGACGGCCCAGGTCCGCGTCGACGTGAGCGCCCGGCTCGCCGAGGTCCAGTCCGGACTGACGCAGCAGATGAACGGCGTGGCGGGCCTGCAGGGGCAGCAGCTGCTCGGTTTCGGCCAGCAGGTCGCGAAGGTCAACGAGGCCGCCGAAATGGCGGCGCGGGCCAACCGGGAGGAGAGCGCGAAGCAGCTGAAGGACTTCGCGACGCTGATGCAGCAGCAGCTCACCGACATGAGCCATGGCATCCGGAACAACCTGGCCGAGGTGCGCGCCACGCTGCAGACGCAGCTGCTCACGCTGCAGCAGGGCAACGAGACCAAGCTCGACCAGATGCGCGCCACGGTGGAGGAGAAGCTGCAGACCACGCTCGAGGCGCGGCTGGGCGAGTCGTTCCGCCTGGTGTCCGAGCGGCTCGAGCAGGTCCACAAGGGACTGGGCGAGATGCAGACGCTCGCCGCCGGGGTCGGCGACCTGAAACGCGTGCTGACCAACGTCAAGACGCGCGGCGGCTTCGGGGAGGTGCAGCTCGGCGCGCTGCTGGAGCAGGTGCTGACGAAGGACCAGTACGACCTGAACGTCGCGACCCGCCCCGGATCGAAGGACCGGGTCGAGTTCGCGATCCGCCTGCCCGGTCGCGAGCAGGTCTGCTGGCTGCCGATCGACGCCAAGTTTCCGATCGAGGACTACGAGCGCCTGCACCAGGCTCAGGAGCGCGTCGATCTGGTGGCTGTCGAGGAGGCCGGGCGGGCGCTCGAGAACCGCATCAAGCTCGAGGCGCGCCGGATCCGCGAGAAGTACATCGAGCCGCCGCACACCACCGACTTCGCGCTGCTGTTCCTGCCGACCGAGGGCCTGTATGCCGAAGTGCTGCGGCGGCCCGGACTGGTCGACAACCTGCAGCGCGAGCAGCGGGTCGTCGTCACCGGGCCGACCACCCTCGCCGCGATCCTCAACAGCCTGCAGATGGGTTTCCGCACGATCGCGCTCGAACAGCGGTCAGCCGAAGTCTGGCAGGTGCTCGGCGCGGTCAAGACCGAATTCGGCAAGTTCGGCGAAGTCCTCGCCCGCGTGAAGGACCAGTTGCAGGCGGCGTCGAACACCATCGAGAAGGCCGAGACGCGGACGCGCCAGATGGACCGGGCCCTGAAGTCGGTCGAAGCGCTGCCCGCGGAGCAATCCATCCAGCTCCTGCCGCCGGCCGCCAACGAGGACAGCTGACGGGCCAGGGCCCGCGGGGCTTCGCGGGGAACGGAAACCTAGCCGGTGGCCCGGCGCCGTGCCTCGACCACCGGAGCCAGTTCATCCCGGGCGCGCAGCAGCACGCTGCGCGTCGTCTCCCAGTCGATGCAGGCGTCGGTCACCGACACGCCGTACTTCAGCTGCGCGAGGTCGGACGGGATCGGCTGGTTGCCGGCGTGCAGGTGGCTCTCGAGCATCATGCCGACGATTGCCTGAGCGCCTTCCTTCATCTGGTGCACGCAGTCCATCAGGACCAGGGGCTGCAGGGACGGATCCTTCAGCGAGTTGGCGTGCGAGCAGTCGACGACGATGTTGGCCGGGAGTCCCGCCTTTTGCAGCGAGCGTTCCGCCAGTTTCACGCTCACGGTGTCGTAGTTCGGACGGCCACCGCCGCCGCGCAGCACGAGGTGCCCGTAGGCATTGCCGCGGGTGCGCACGATGGCCGTGCGTCCTTCGGCGTTGATGCCAAGGAAGCTGTGCGGGTGCGCCGCCGACTGGATCGCGTTGACGGCGACCTCCAGTCCGCCGTCGGTGCCGTTCTTGAAACCGACCGGGGTCGACAGGCCGCTCGCCATCTCGCGGTGCGTCTGCGACTCGGTCGTGCGTGCGCCGATGGCATACCAGCTGATCAGGTCGGCGAGGTACTGTGGCGACAGCGGATCGAGCGCTTCCGACCCGGTCGGCAGGCCCAGTTCGGCGAGGTCGACCAGCAGGCGGCGCGCCGCCGTGATTCCTTCCTCGATGTGGAAGGAATCGTCCATGCGCGGATCGTTGACATACCCTTTCCAGCCGGTCGACGTCCGCGGCTTCTCGAAATACACCCGCATCACGATGACCAGCTGGTCCGCCACGTCGGACGCGAGGATCTCGAGCCGCTGTGCGTAGTCCATCGCCGCGGCCGGATCGTGGATCGAGCAGGGTCCGACGACCACGAACGGACGCGGATCGCGGCGCTCGAGGATCGCGCGCAGGGTCGAGCGTCCTGCCTCGACGGTGCGGGCGGCGGCTTCCGTCAGCGGCGCCGCGGCGTGGACAGCGGCCGGGGTCGGCATCGTGTCGAAGCCGACGACGTTGACGTTCTCGAGCGCGTCGGCGCGCCCGGTGGGCAGGTTCGGTGCATTCATGTGGATGCCTTGACCCGCTGCAGCCGTTCGAGCGCCGTTCGCAGGGTCTCTTCCTTCTTGGCGAAACAGAAGCGCACGACGCGGTTGTCGCGCGGCTTGTCGTAGAACACGGACACCGGAATCACCGCCACGCCATGGTCGACGATCAACTTCTGCGCGAACTCCGCTTCCGGGAGGTTGGATACCGCACTGTAGTCCGCCAGCAGGAAGTAGGTCCCGGGGCAGGGCAGCACCCTGAACGGCGTGTTGCGCAGCCCGGCGATGAAGAGGTCACGCTTGGCCTGGTAGAACCCCGGCAGGGTCTCGTAGGGCGTCGGGTCGGCCAGGTAGGCCGCGAACGCGTGCTGCGCCGGCGTGTTGACCGCGAACACCATGAACTGGTGCACCTTGCGGAACTCCGCCGTCAGCGCTTTCGGCGCGCACGCGTACCCGACCTTCCAGCCCGTCGTGTGGAACGTCTTGCCGAAGCTCGAGATCACCACGCTGTGCGCCGCGAGCAGCGGCGAGCGCATCACCGAGCGGTGCGGGACGCCGTCGAACACGATGTGCTCGTAGACTTCGTCCGACACCAGCAGCACGCCCGTGTCGGCGACGATGCGTTCCAGCGCGGCCAGGTCCTCGTCGCCCAGCACGCGGCCCGTCGGGTTGTGCGGGAAGTTGATCAGCAACAGTCGAGTCTTCGGGCCGATCGCCGCGCGCACCCGGTCCCAGTCCGGTGTGTAGCCGCGTGCGGCATCGAGCGGCACGAACACCGGCGTGCCCCCCGCCAGTTCGATCGACGGAACGTAGCTGTCGTAGACCGGCTCGAGCACGACCACCTCGTCGCCCGGCCGCACGAGCGCCAGGACGGAGGTCATGATCGCCTGCGTGGCGCCAGCGGTGATGGTGATCTCGGCGTCGACATCGTGGCGATGTCCGTACAGCGCTTCATTCTTGTGCGCGATCGCCTCACGCAGCGCCGGAACGCCGGTCATCGGCGCGTACTGGTTGTGGCCCGCCTGCACGGCGGCCGCCAGGTGGGCCTGGAGG
>JAOUJD010000051.1 GCA_029883565.1 Burkholderiaceae bacterium | reverse complement strand
AGCGCCACCAGTCCACCGAGCGCCATCAGCACGCACCCGCCCCAGATCCAGACGATGAAGGGCTTGCTGTAGACGCGCACAACCCACGCGTTGCCGCCGACCGGCTCGCCGAGCGACACGTAGCGGTCGCCGAACACGCCGGTGCTGATCGCCGACTCGGTCATCGGCATCTGCTGCACGTTGTAGATCCGCTTCTCGGGATGCAGGCGCTCGACGAACTTGCCGTCCTTCGTCACCTCGAGCGACCCGCGGGCGCCTCGGTAGTTCGGTCCCGCGACTTCGCGCGTGCCTTCGAACTTGAAGACGTAGCTGCCGATCGCGACCGTGTCGCCGACGTCCATCTTCACGTCGCGCTCGACTTCGTAGCCCTTCACCATCGTCACGCCGATGATGAAGACCGCGACCCCCAGGTGCGCCAGCTGCATGCCCCAGTAGGCGCGCCCCTGTGCCGCGAGCCGCTCCAGGATGCCGCCGCGGACGTAGCGGATGCGCTCCTTGACGCCGACGACGATCGCTGCGATCAGCCAGAACGCCAGGAACAGGCCGAAGGCGATCATCGGCGTCCAGTTGCCGGCGATGAACGGCGCCGCCATGGCGGCCACGAAGGCCACCGCCAGCGCCCACCGCAGGCGCGTGGCGAGGTCCGGCAGCTCGGCCTTCTTCCAGCGCGCGACGGGTC
This sequence comes from Burkholderiaceae bacterium, assembly GCA_029883565.1. Taxonomy (GTDB): domain Bacteria; phylum Pseudomonadota; class Gammaproteobacteria; order Burkholderiales; family Burkholderiaceae_F; genus JAOUJD01. The sequence continues at coordinate 13,588 of JAOUJD010000051.1, read as the reverse complement.
CGATGCCCATCAGGAACACCAGCGGCGCCATGATCGGGACGAACACGGCATTGAAGTACGGGGGCCCGACCGACAGCTTGCCGAGCCCGAGCGCATCGAGGAACAGCGGGTACATGGTCCCGAGCAGCACGGCCGCGCAGGCGCTCGCCAGCAGGATGTTGTTCAGCAGCAGCGCCGACTCGCGCGACACGGTGTCGAACTTGCCGCCGAGCCCGATCTTCGGGGCCCGCCAGGCGAACAGCGCAAGCGAGGCGCCGATCACCACGACCAGGAAGGCGAGGATGAACACGCCGCGGCGCGGGTCGGTCGCGAACGCGTGCACCGAGGTCAGCACGCCGGAGCGGACCAGGAACGTGCCCAGCAGCGACAGCGAGAAGGCCGAGATCGCCAGCAGCACGGTCCAGCTCTTGAAGCTGCCGCGCTTCTCCGTGACGGCCAGCGAGTGGATCAGGGCCGTGCCGACCAGCCACGGCATGAACGAGGCGTTCTCCACCGGGTCCCAGAACCACCAGCCGCCCCAGCCCAGCTCGTAATAGGCCCACCAGCTGCCGAGCGCGATGCCGATGGTCAGGAAGCCCCACGCAAGCGTGGTCCAGGGACGCGACCAGCGCGCCCAGGCCGCGTCCAGCTTGCCGCCGAGCAGCGCCGCGATGGCGAAGGCGAACACCACCGACATGCCGACGTAGCCCATGTAGAGCATCGGCGGATGGAACACCATGCCGGGGTCCTGCAGCAGCGGGTTCAGGTCGCGTCCGTCGGCCGCCGGCGGGAACAGCCGGTCGAACGGATCGGACGTGGTCAGCATGAACAGCAGGAAACCGAACGACACCAGTCCCTGGACGCCGATCACGCGCGCGACCATCTCCTCGGGCAGGTGGCGCGAGAACACCGTCACGGCGAAGGTCCACCACGCGAGCATCAGGACCCACAGCAGCATCGAGCCTTCGTGCGAGCCCCAGCTCGCCGCCACCTTGTACTGCAGCGGCAGCTGCGAATTCGAGTTGCTGGCGACGTTCAGCACCGAGAAGTCGTTGTTGACGAACGAGTAGACGAGGCAGGCCCAGGCCAGCGTCACGAAGAACGCCTGGCCGCGCGCCGCCGGGCGCGCCAGCGCCATCCAGACGCGGTCGCCGCGCGCCGCGCCGACGATGGGCAGCACGCCCTGGATCAGGGTGAGCAGGAGCGCCAGGATCAGCGCGAAGTGACCGATTTCAGGAATCATTGTTCGACCCTCTCCGTCGCGATGCCTACTGCTTGACCGTCTTCTGCGCCTTCTGCGCCTGCTCGACCGCGTGCGACGCCTCGGGCGGCATGTAGTTCTCGTCGTGCTTCGCCAGCACCTCGTGCGCGGTGAACACGCCGTCCGGACCGAGCTTGCCCTGCGCCACCACGCCCTTGCCTTCCTTGAAGAGGTCGGGAAGGATGCCCTTGTAGGCGACCGGGATCACCTTCGCGGTATCGGTCACGTTGAAGGTCACGGTGACGCCGTCGGACTGCCGCTTCACGCTGCCCTCCTCCACCAGACCGCCGATGCGGAACGCCTTGTTCTGAGGCGCCTCGTGGTTCGCGACCTGCGACGGGCTGTAGAAGAAGACCAGGTTTTCCTGGAACGCGGACAGCACCAGCGCCGATGCGACGCCCAGCACCGCGAGTCCGCCGAGGATCAATGCGAGTCTTTTCTGCCGTGGTTTCATCATCAACTCCGACTGCGCGCCGTGTCGCGCTGCAGTTCAGTCACTGCATGCCGGCGGCGTACCTTCAGTTGCCAAAGTTCGATGGCGATGATCGCTGCCGCCATCCCGTACGAGCCCCAGACGAAGAAGGCGTAGCCCCCCATCGCCCAGAAGTTGTCCCAGCTTCCCCAGTTCACTTGAGCCTGCCTTCCGCAAGGAGTTCCCTAATCCATTCGGCGCGCCGCTCGCGGGCCACGATGATGCTGCGGACCCGGTGCAGGACGGCGGCGATGCTGTACATCCAGAATGCCAGCGCCATGATCAGCATTCCCCACAACATCGTCGTGGCCATCGACGGCGCGCGCGTGATGCTGACCGACGCGCCCTGGTGCAGCGTGTTCCACCACTGCACCGAGAAGTAGATGATCGGGATGTTGACCACCCCGACCAGCGCCAGCACGGCACCCGCCTTGTCGGCCCGCCGCGGGTCGTCGATCGCCGCCTGCAGCGCGATGAAGCCGAGGTACAGGAACAGCAGGATCAGCTCGGAGGTCAGCCGCGCGTCCCACACCCAGTAGGCGCCCCACGTCGGCCGGCCCCACAGCGCGCCGGTCCACAGCGCCAGGAAGGTCATCAGCGCCCCGGTCGGCGCGATCGCGGTCGCCATCATCGACGACAGCCGCGTGTTGAACACGAGTCCGACCGCGGCCCAGAACGCCATCACGACGTACAGGAACATCGACATCCAGGCCGCCGGCACGTGGATGAAGATGATCCGGTACGACTCGCCCTGGGTGGCGTCGGTCGGCGCCACGAAGAAGGCGATGTACAGGCCGACCAGGCCCAGCCCGATCGCCAGCGCGGCGAACAGCGGAATCATCCGGCCAGCCAACGGAAAGAAGGTCTGCGGCGAGGAGAACCAGAAAAGGCCCACGCGGGGAGAGGCGCTCACGGTGTTCATCGGGTTCCGTGCGGAGGATTCGGGATCAGTGGGGTCATCGGGCACCGCTCCTATTCAACGGAGATCCTCAGCGCCAGGGAGACCGCCCACGGCGTCAGGACAGCTGCGAACAGCAGGAAGGCGCCGAGCAGCAGAAGGTACGCGGCGTAGCTGACGCCGGACGCCGCTGCGCCGACCGCGCCGGAACCGAAGATCAGCACCGGGATGTAGAGCGGCAAAACCAGCAGTGATGTTAGCACTCCGCCCCCTCTCAACCCGAGGGTCAGGGCCGCCCCGACCGCCCCGATCAGCGACAGCACGGGCGTGCCGAGCAGCAGCGACGCCACCATCACCCCGGTCTCCGTGACGCCGAGGTCGAACACGACGCCGAACACGATGGACATGATCGTCAGCGGCAGGCCGGTCACCAGCCAGTGCGCGGCCGCCTTGCCCAGCACGATCAGCGGCAGCGGCTCGGACGACAGCAGCATCTGCTCGAGGGTGCCGTCCACGTAGTCGTTGGCGAACAGCCGCGCCAGCGAAAGGATGGCGGCCAGCAGGGCGGCGACCCACACCACGCCCGGCGCGATCGCGCGCAGCTGGTTGGGCTCCGGCCCGATGCCGAGCGGCACCATCGTGACCACGACGACGAAGAAGAAGAGCGTGTTCAGGACGTCGGCCTTCTGCCGCACCGCCAGCAGCAGGTCGCGCTGGATCACCTGCACGATGACCCTCAGCACGCCGCGTCCTCCTCGGTCGCGCTGACCGCCCCGCTGCCGCCGCCCGCGAATTCCACCCGCTGGCGCCGCGGTGCGTCGATCGGCACTTCCTGGTGCGTCACCAGGGCGACCGTGTTGCCCTTCTTCACGTGCTCCCCGATCAGCGTCGACAGTCCGGCCACGCCGCGCACGTCGAGCGCCGTGAACGGCTCGTCCAGGATCCACAGTGGCGCGGTTTCGCTGACGTACAGCCGCGCCAGCGAGATGCGCCGCCGCTGTCCCTGCGACAGGAAGCGCGCCATCCGGTCCTCGAAGCCGGCCAGGCCGACCCGCTCGAGGGCGTCGGCCAGGCGTCCGGCGGACGCCGGACGTCCGGCCACCTCGGCGTTGACGCGCAGGTTCTCGCGCACCGTCAGGTCGTCCTTCACTCCGTTCAGGTGGCCCACGTAGACCAGGTCCTTCCAGTAGTCCTCGCGGAGCTTGCGCACGTTGCGGCCGTGCCAGCGCACCTCGCCCGCCACCGGTTCCAGCAGCCCGCACAGGATCCGCAGCAGGCTGGTCTTGCCGGTGCCGTTCGGTCCGGCGATGCGCAGGAGGGTTCCGCTGGGAGCGGCGAAGTTCAGGCCGGAAAACAGGCTGCGTTCGCCACGCTCGCAGGTCAGGTCAACGACTTCCAGCATTCGGAGGGAGCAAGGGCGGCGCGCGGCCGCCGGGGTGCATCTGTATTTGTTGGTACGGCGCCCGAAGGGTACGGGAGCCTCCCTTTCGTTACAAGCGGCGTTACAGAGCCGTGTGGTCTAGATCAAGGCGTTACGGGTAAGCCCCTGTTCCGCCCCGCAGTACCCGCAAAAAGAAGGCCGCGCTCGCGCGCGGCCGCATAGGGAGACAACCGGATGAAGCGGATGCGGGCTACCCCGGCACGTCTACTTCCAGGCGTAGATGTAGCTCACCCCGAGATAGCCGACGTTCTGCTGCGGCTGCAGGTACACGGTCGAGTTGTCGCTGTACAGGAACGGCGTGCCGCCGTACGCATAACCCCAGTCGTCGTAGGTCAGGCGCTGGTACGCCCCATCCAGCCGCACCGTCGACCTCGCGCTGAGTCCGTAGCTGCCGAAGAGCCTGAGCTCGGTGCGGCGGTACAGGATCTCCGGCAGGCCGCCGGTCACCGCGAGCAGCTGCGTGCTGCCGGGTGCCGCGTCGGCGCCGAGCGTCTGCGCGTACTTGTCCGTGTTGCTGATGTACGAGAGCATGCCGCCCAGCGTCAGCTTCTCGCTGGGCTTGCCGTTGAAGCCGATCCCGGCGTTGAGCGAGCTGTCGTCGAAGGCGAGGATGTAGCCCTGCGGCCGCGCCTGGTTGAGCTTCTGGGTGCCGGTCGACAGGTAGCCGTTGAGGTTCCACGCATCCGACAGCGCGTAATTGACGTCAAGCGTGTAGAGGTCGAACTTCGACTGCTGCAACGCGTACTGCGTGGGTGCCTTGTAGTCGTCCTTCCCGGCGTCGACGGCGAACTGCACGGTCAGCGCATCGGTCGCCATCCAGGTGAGCATGAAGCGCAGCTTGGTGCGGTCGCGGTCGGCCAGGGTCGGCAAGTAGATCGCGTGCGCGCCGAGCTGCGATGCCGGATCGCCGACCGGCGCCAGGCCGACGCCGCCGGCTGCCGGCGCCAGCCAGCCGGAGCCGTCGCGACTGCTGCTGGTGTAGCTGACCATGCCGCTGATGCGTTCGGTCATCGTGCGGCGGGCCTGCAGCCACCAGCTGGTCTCGTCGGTCTTCTGGCGCAGCGCACTGACACCCGAGTACGTCGCGGTCGGCGTGTAGCTGCCGCGGTCGATGGAGTTCATGCCCCACCCGGCCGTCCCCTGGATCGCGAACGGGAAGCGATACGTCGCCTCGATCTTGCCGCTGTTGACTTCGCGCGACACGGTCTGGTTCGTGAACTGCGTGGCGCCGACCTGGCCGTACGGGACGACCGTCGTGTTGTCTTCGTTGTTCGAGTAGCGGTATTCGCCGATCAGCGACAGCTTGGCCATCGGGTTCGCGACGACGCGGACCTGCGCCAGCGTGTTGGTCACGTCGCCGTTGAGGCTGCTGATGCCGGCGGGCGCACCCGTCAGGCCGGCGCTGCCGAAGTCCTGGTCCTGCGTCGTCTTCGAGTAGCCGAGCTTGAAGTTCGCGCGGATGATGGGCGAGAACGTGTACGAGCCGGTCAGGTCGACCCCGTTGTAGTGGTTGTCGGGGGCGAGCGCGACCGGCTGCGACAGGTAGCCCGCCACGCCGGGAACGCCCGCCACGACCGAGCCGGACGACAGCGGCTGGCCGATGGCGTTGTTCAGCGTGCCCGGCACGCCGGGCGTCATCGATCCGTTGCTGTTCGAGAAGAACGATCCGTAGTAGCCGCCGCTCAGCTGCAGCGCGCTGCCGGTGTAGTTCAGGCGCGCCTCGACCTGCGTGTGGTTGTAGTCGATGGGCTGCGGGTAATAGAGGACGCCGAACCCGGCCGTCGCGCCGGGCGTGAAGCTGCAGCCGCCGGTTCCCGACGACAGGCACTGGTTGCCGATGCCGAACAGCTGCGTCCCGTTCTTGTTCTCGCTGTTGACGCTGCCTTCGAGCATCCAGGAGGAACCCAGCGTCCTGGAGCCGCCGAGCACGATGGACTGGCGCTTGGTGTTCGGCTGGAAGTCGCCGCCCGTGCCCGGGCCACCGGACAGGTAGTTCGCCGACGGCGTCGTGCCGCCCGCGCCCGCGACGCCGGTGTTGACGGTGTACGGGTTGACGCGCCAGAGCTCGCCGTAGTTCGCGTTGAGCCTCCACTCGCCCTGCCGCGTCCAGAACAGGCCGAGCTCGCGCGTCTGCAGCCCGAGGTTGCTGCCGATCACCTCCAGCCAGGTGCCGGTGGACGCATCGCGGCGGCTGTACCCGAAGCCGGCGAGGCCGTACACGTCCTGGTTGCGCATGCCGTTGTACTGGCCCCAGAACGCGCGATCGCCCTGGTCGCCGGACACGCCGGCGACGCCCGCCTCGAGCGTGATCTCGGTCTCGACCTGGCTCTTGGCGTCGTCCTTCTTCTCCTGCGCCTGCACGCCGGCGAAGGCGGCGCAGATGGCCAGCGCGAGCGCGCTGCGGCTGAACTCGCGGACTCGTGGTTGCTGCTTCATGGCGTCACTCCGGTGCTCAGCGGAAGAGGTTGGACGGAGCGGGCGAACGCGCCGCCGGGTTGTTCGACCCATGAACCTGCGTGTGGCAGTTCAGGCAGCTGCGCCCCTGCCAGACGTTGACGGTGTTGATCCCGCTCGACAGCGGCGTGATCGCGGAGACGGTCTGCGGCGGCACCGCCGGCGGGAACACGCCCGGCTGGCCTCCGAGCGCGCCCACGCCGCCCGCGGTGTGCGGCGTGTGGCACTGGTTGCACAGGATCGGGTCGCGCGCCGTGAGCATCCCGGCGATGTTGCTGCCGTGCGGGTTGTGGCAGCTCGCGCAGTTGTCCTGCACCGGCTCGTGGTTGTGCACGTACGGCCCGCGCTTCTCGGCGTGGCACTGGTAGCAGGTGGCGTTGGTGCTGTCGCGCCTGGCGAGCTTCGGACCCGCCGAGCCGTGCACCGCGTGGCAGTCCGAGCAGGTCATCTTGCCTTCCTGGATCGGGTGCCGCCACGGCCGGTTGCCGGCGACGCGCTGCTCCTTGTGGCACGCGTAGCAGACGTCGGCCTGCTCGGTCTTCGAGAAGACCCTGGGCTTGTTCGAGTGCACCTCGTGGCAGTTGCTGCAGGCCACGTCCGCCTGCGGATGGGCGCTGCCCGCCCACAGCAGCAGCTTCTTGTTGTTCTGCGACTCATGGCAGACGAGGCACACGCCGCTCGACTCGGCGCCCGCCAGCGCGCCGGCGCCCTTGAAGCGCTGCTCGGGCTTCGCTTCGCCCGGGTTCTCGGCGTGCTTCTCGCTCATGCCGTGGCAGCCGACGCAGCCGAAGTTGCGTGAATCGGCCGACACCGCGTGCGGAGTGCGGGCCATCTTCTGGTAGTCGGCTTCGTGGCACATCATGCACTTGGCCGACGGCCCGCCGTCTTCGTCGGCTGCCCAGCTGGTGCCGATGCAGCCGAGCAGGCCGATGCAGGCCGCCGCCAGCGCGCTTCTGATCCCCATTCAACCCCTCCTTCGGAAACCCGTCACACCCGTCGCACCGGTCGCGCAGGCCGCTCGCCCGCGCAACCGATCCGAGCGTGCTTCATTTCTGTCCGTGCACCACGTCCACGCCGAGCTGGCGCCCCACCGCATGGCAGTCGGCGCAGGTTTCCAGCGTCTGCAGCGACTCCGCCTGGGTCGCGGTCCCGAACGCCGAGCCGCCCGAACCGATCACGTGCTCGATGGCCTTGTTCGAATCGTGGCAGGCGGTGCAGCTCGCCGCCTTCGGCGTGATCACCACCCACGCCAGCGGATCGGTGCCCGCCTTCAGCGTGGCCTGGTCGATCGGCTTCGCGACGACCGCGCCCACCGTACCGCGGTCGGTCTGCCACGAGTTGTTGACGTGGCAGGCGTTGCAGTTCAGCCCGACCTGCGGGTAAGCGACCTCGGCCGCGTAGTTCTCGACCGGACTGCCGGATGCGCCGAGCGCCGTTCCGGCCGGCACGGCCACCCCCGTCGAGTACGGCTGGAACAGCGTCCCGGCGGGCGCCGAAACGCTCGACGACGTGCTGGCGGCCACCAGGCCTTCGAGCGTCAGCAGGCCCGCCTTGTCGAAGGCGCCGATCACGTTGTTGCCGTGCGTGAACGGATAGGCTCGCTTCGAGTTGCCGTGGATGCCGTGGATCATGCGCTTGAACGAGTAGTTCTCGCTCAGCGCGCGCCCGTTGGTCATCACCGTCGACGAGTACCGGTTCGGGTCGTGGCACACCACGCACGCCTCGACCGTGTTGCGCGCGCCGCCGTGGAAGGCGTTGGCGAGCGTGTTCGACCCCGACGTCGTGCCGAGCGCGCCGTGGCAGACGTTGCACTTCTCGTTGGAGACGACCTGCCGGCGCGGAGTGAGCGGCCCCGACAGCGCGACGTCCGCATAGGTGTGCTGCACGACGACATTGACGACCGACGCTGGAACGGCCACCGGCCGCGGATCGAAGGCGGACTTCACCTCGAGCTTCGGTTCCTTGATCTGGCCGATGCCGACGACGCGCGCGGTGCCCTGCGCGACGGCGGTCGCCGAGTCCGCGGGCAGCGCGATGTCGATCGTGTAGGCGTTGCTGCCGTCGTTGGCACCCTTGTACATGAAGGCGTTGGCGCCGCTGCCGCCGTTGTTGTATGCGGTGAACTCGGTGACTCCGGCCGGCTGCCCAACCAGGTTCTGGTAGGCGAGGTAGAAGCGCAGGTTGCCGAACCGGGTGTCGCTGCTGCACGCGAGCGTGGCGCCCGAGCCGGTGCAGTCCGACGTGACCAGGTTGTAGCGCGCGTTGCCGTTGGTCGGGTCCGACACCGAGTACCTGACCGTCACCTTGCGCGCGGCGGCGTCGAAGGTGGCGCTTTCGATGTTGACCTTGTACCTGGCCGCGTGCTCCTCGTTCTGGTTGAAGTGGACGCGCTCCGGCGACACCGACGTGCCGACGCGATGGCACTCCGCGCAAGAAGAATTGGGGATGTCCTTCGGCTTGCCGGCGGGCCCGACGATCTGCAGCGCGAAGTCGGTGTGGGTCGTCTCGAACTTCGAGCCGGCGTTGTTGGCATGGCAGGTCAGGCACGATTCCTTGCTGGTCCGCGACTTCCAGTTGTCGCCCTGCGGCGTCTTCGGGTTCGCGCCGCTGTGGCACACGGTGCAGTTGCGCAGGTCCTGCGGGAACCCGACTTCGGTGTAGTCGTGCTTGCTGGCCCGGAAGCCCCAGATGACGTAGTCCTCGCCGCCGCTGGCGATCTGGCTCGCCAGCAGCCGTCCGGAGTGGATCTTGTGCACCATCGTCTGCATCGTCAGCACGTTGCCGCTGTTGGCGTCCGTCGTGCCGGGGTTGTGGCACATCACGCAGTACTGGGTGTCGACCCGGCCGCCGCCGTGCAACGCCAGCTTCTCGTGGCAGCCGTTGCACGACGACACGTCGGCCATCACGCGGGTCTTGCCGGGATCGGTCACGGCCACCGAACGGCCGCTGGCGTCGAAGGTGACGTCGAAGTACGGATTGACGAGGACGGTCTGGCCGGCCGCGTCCGTGTAGCTCAGCTGGATCGCGATGCGGTGCGTGCGGCCCGGTTCGAACACAACGCCGTTGGTATTGGCGGGATCGGTGATGTCGGTGCTGAACGTGTACGTGTAGTAGCCCGCGGAGTTGTAGACGAGCTGGTTCGCCTGGCCGGCCGGCTTCGGGTCGGTCGTCGCCTGGAACGCGGACGGCAGTACCGGCGTTCCGCCGGGACCCGACCCGACGTTGTTGCTGCCGGTGGTCGTCTCGACGGTGTAGGTGTAGTTCTGCCACTCGTCGATGTTGCCGTTCGTGCCCGGCACCAGCTTCGCGAGCACGAAGCGCACGTCCGACAGCGTCAACCCCTGCTTGACGGTGCCGCCGGAAAACACGGTGAAGTTCACCACGGGCCGGCCCGCCACCGTCACCGCCGGCAAGTTGTTGTCCTGCAGGACCTTGAAGGCCGACGACGAATTGGTCGACGTGTCGTTGGCCGGGTCGCCGGCGGCCGCGGCGATGGCGGGCGCGAGATCGGCGTTCGGCGGCGGAGCGCCGCCACCGTCGCTGCCTCCACCGCATCCGGACAGCGCCGCCAGGACGAGGGCTGCTGCTCCCAACCACGTGATCGAACGCTTCATGGTCGACTCCATCACTTCTTAGGCGCCGCCTTGCGCGGCATCTGCAGTTCAACCTTGTCCTTGACGACGAAGTACACGCCCTCCGGCAGTCCGGCCCTGGTCATCAGTTCGCCCTTTGACTTGTAGGGCCGATGCGCGATGACTTTCTTCGCCTCGGCTTCGCCAAGCGGCAACGCCCGCAGTTCCGCGAGCGTGGCGTTGTTGATGTCGACCTTCTTTGCCGGCTTGGCCGCTGTCGGCTTCTTCGCGGCCGTCGTCCCGGAGTTAGTCGCCTTCTTGTCCGACGCAGCGGACGCCGGCGCGGGCGTCGACTCCCCGGCGGTTGACGCCTTTGCGGCTGGATGCTGAGGGTCCGTCGCGCCGGAGCCTGTCGTCGCCTGGGTCGCGGCGAAGGCGCCTGTCACCACCAGCGTCACACACAAACCAAGAACGCTCTTCCTGTAATCCAATTCCGGCCTCGCAGTGGGGGTTTCCCCTATCGGTCTCAGCCCGATATTGCCTTAGGCGCACCCTGCGTGGGTTGACCCAACGCGACAAAAAGAAAACCCGGCAGTGTTGCCACTGCCGGGTTGGTGTGCTAGCGACGGGAGGTCGTCCCGCCGCCGGTGTGACGACTTCAGGTTACCGCGCGTGCACCGCCTTGATGTCGGCGATCTTGCCACTCCCGTGGCAAACGAAGCACTGCTCGGTCCGGCCGAGTTCCGTGCCGCGCGTCTGGTAGAACGAGCCGCCGTTGACCTCCATATGGCTGATTGCGAGGTTCGAGTCGTGGCAAGCCGAGCAGACGGTGACGGTCGGCGAGGTCACGAGGTTCGTGGCAGCACCGCTGGCACCGTAGTCAATGCCTGGCGCCGCCCAGGGCGAGAGGCCCACGGATCCGGCTGTCAGCGTACCGGTCGCTGTCGTCCGCGCCAGTCGCTTGTCGATTTGATCGCTGCCCAGGCCTGCGGCATTGGCCGACGCGGTGTTCGAGAAGTCGTACGAACCCGGAACGTGGCACTGCTCGCAACGCGCCAGCACGCCCGGATACTTGATCTTCGACCAGTCGACCCCGTAGTAGTTGTACGGGACACTGCGCTTCGCCCCGGCGTGGATGGCGTGGATGAAGGCCGTCGAATCCACCGACCAGCCGTTTCTCATACGGTTCGGGTTGTGGCACCACGAGCAGGTCGAGCCGTCGTTGCGCTGGCCGCCGTGGAACACAGCCTCCGTGAAAGCGCCGAGTTCCTGGTGGCAGGACTGGCAAAGCTTGTCGTCGACGATCGCGCGCCGTGCCGTGGCGGTGAAGCCCGTCCCGAGCTTGTCTGCGTTCGGCGCGATGACGATCAGGCCGCCTGTGAGCCCCAGGTCGTTGGTGAGTCCCGAGCCGTCCGGAACCGGGAAAGCCGGCAGGTTGGTCTGCGTCAGCGGCAGCGTCGAGGTGATCTGGTACGAGTAGCCGATGCCGCCGTAGAACATCACCGCTCCGGCGGGCACCGTGGCATTGAGTTTCGTCACCACGTAGTACCCGGCATCGGCACCAGAACCGGCTGCCCACGTCGTGTTGACGTCACTGCCATCCCAGGCGCTGCGGATGTAGGAACTCGCAGACCCGTTGAAGTCAGCCGGCGCCGCGATGCCGTCCTGGGTCACTGCCCACACGAATTGCGCGCTCGGCGCACCCATGAAGCCGTCGAACATCTCCACGCGGCCGCTCACCGGATTGCGCGGCGCGGTCCCAAAGTCGAGTACCGGCGTGACGGCGTCGTTGAACTTGAAGCGGAAGACGATCTGCGGATTGCGCGCGCCATTCAGGCGCACTTCCTTGATCTCGTAGCTGACCTTGATCGCGTCCTTCGGCAGCCGCGCGGTGTTGGAAGCGACCCACGCCGCGTTCGTGCGGGTGTTGCCGCCTGCCACGTGGAAGAAACTGCCCTTGTCCGGCGGCGTGACGGGCTTGTGCACCACGTCCGGATCTCCAGGGGCTCCGGCGCCATGGCACGAAGAGTTCAGGCACGACCCGTCGATTGCGTTTTCCGGGTGCGCCTTGCCGAAGAAGTCCGTGGAACTCGACTTGCCTTCCCTCTTGTCGGCGAGCGTGAGGCCGACGCCGGTGTCGAAGTTGATGCCGTCGTGGCAGGAACCGCAGGCAATCCGGTTCGCGTTCGTCTTCCACAGCGCAGCCTGCGGCAGGGCTGTCCCGCCGGTCGACTTGCCGGTCGAGTCGTGGCACTTGTCGCAGTTGCGGATGTCCTGCGAGTACCCGCCCTTGTCGAACAACACATTCGCGTAGTTGTACTCGGTCCGAGTCATCGAGCCGGCGACGTGGATCTTGTGAACGAAGTTGACCACGTTGCCGATGGCGCGGCCATCAACCATATAGGTCGAGCCCGAGAACTTCCGCGTTGTCGCGTCGTAGGTCGCCTCCGCTCGGCCATACTTGCGCTGATCGGTGTGGCAGATGACGCAGTACTCGATGTTGTTGCGGCCGCCGCCGTGGAATTCCAGGGACGCGCCATCGGCGCCCGGCAGGCCGCCCAGCGTGCTGTGGCAGGACTCGCAGTTCGCGTTGGCGACCATCTTCCGGTTCGCGCTCGCGGCCGGAGCCTGGCCCGTGGCCGGCACGAAGTCATAGATGACGTCGACAGGCTTCTGCAGCGCGACGCCCGGCGTCACCTGCACGCCGTTCGGCGTGTTGGTGCCGGTGCCGGGCGCGTTGCCGGAGATCTGGATCGTCAGGCGGTGCGTCGCGTTGGCGTCATAGGTGAGGTCGCCCAGGTCCGCCTTGTTGCTGCCTGCGGGTGCCGTCAGGCTGTCAACGAGCGCCTTGGCGCCCGGGACGTCGCGGTAGAACGTGTAGGTATACGTTCCGTCTCCATGGTCAACCAGCGTGCCGGCGTTGTCGGTCGACGGCCGCGTCAGCGCGACGGGCGCCGTGTTCGTTTCGACGGTCGTCACCAGGTAGTTGACCCACTTGCTGGGCGTTCCACCCGAGCCAGGGACCAGCTTGGCGATCCCGAACGCCAGGTTGGGATAGAAGGCGAACTTGTCCGTCGACCGTTTCGTCGTGCTGCCGAAGCCGATGATCGGCGTTCCCTGCGAGTCGGCCATCTTGAAATTGACCACCGGTGGGCTGGCGATCGAGACGCTGGTGACCGTCGCGTTGATGTCGAGCGCGGCGAACGTTGTCGCCGGTGTCGTCGGCGTCAGAACTATTGCAGCTGACCCCGGAGGGCCGGCAGGTCCGGGGGCGCCCGGCGCACCTGGTGCACCCGGAGCACCCGGCGCGCCATTCGCGCCGTCGCTGCCACCGCAACCAGCCAGACTGAGACCCAGCGCAAACGCTGCTCCCAGTACCCATATTGACTTCCTCATTAGCCCCTCCCACTCCATGAAGACCGAGAAACCCCGTCCGGCGGCACTTCAACTTCTTTCAGGCATGCATCCGGAAACGGAGCAGAGCACTTCCACCTGCTTGCGGCGATTACTA
>JAOUJD010000050.1 GCA_029883565.1 Burkholderiaceae bacterium | reverse complement strand
AAAGTCACCGGCGATGCGCACCTGCGCGGACAGCGGAAACATGTCCGGAAAGAGACGGGCATTCACCAGCACCGCCGGATCGATCTTGCGCGCCGCAGCGTGCGCGGCGGCCTTGTCCAGCACGCCGGAGAGGTTGCCCAGCATGCGGACGAACACCGGCGCGGAAAGCGAATACATGAGATTGGTCATTTCTTCTCCTGGGGCTTGCGCTTCTTCTTCAGGTTGAGCATGGTGCCACGGCAGTTGGCCGCGCCGCACCGGCAGGCGTAGTTCCGCTTCAGCGTCGGCGTGATCCGCTCGTCGATGACCAGGCCGTAGTCGTAGTTCAGCTCCTCGCCGCGCCGGATGTCCCGCATCGCCTGGATGAACACCCGGCCGTCGTCGGTTTCCTCGGTCTCGCAGTTGGGGTCGCAGGAGTGATTGATCCAGCGCGCCGCATTGCCGCCGGACGCGGCGTCGATGACCGTCTTGCCGTCCGACAGGGAGAAGAAGAACGTGTGATGCGGATCATCCGGATCGGAGGGCGGGCGCCGGTCGGCCTCCTTCCACCCGATCCGCTCCCCGCGGTATTCGATGATGCGCTCGCCGGCTTTCAGCTTGCGGGCCGCATAGACGCCGCGTCCGTGGACCTTCGAGTTTCTGACGATGATGCGCGTTGTGCGCGTGGCAGTCATTGTGGTGTTCGCAGTCTGGTCAAGGGAAAGGTAGCGCCTGGGGCGACGAGCCGGGCGGAACGAAGGCGCCAGCCATGCTCAGCTCATGCCGAACAGGCGGCGGAACTCGTCGATCGGCCGGGATTTCAGCACGTCGAGCAGGTTGTTGAACTGATCGGTCCACAGCGACAGCGCCGGGTTCGGTTCGATCGGCTCGGCGACCGCAAGCAGTTCATGGTCGAGCGACGCCGGCGTGCGCGCAATCAGCACCCACTCCGTGATCGAGGCCGGGCTGCTGGCGGGTGGATTGTCGCTGACGAGGCGCAGCGTCAGGCCGGAGACCTGGGCGATGTTGGCGAGCACGGGCTTGAGGTCCAGGAACCGGTTCGACACGTGCACTGCCAGGATGCCGTCGGAAGCGAGGTGCTGCATGTACAGCTCGATCGCTTCCCGCGTGATCAGGTGCGCCGGGATCGAATCGCTCGAGAATGCGTCGATTGCGAGGACGTCGTAGCGCTGTGGCGCGCCGCGCGCCAGTTCCCGTTCCATCGAAAGGCGTGCATCGCCGATCACGAACTCGAGCTGGGATGGCGAAGAACCGAGGTACGAGAAGTACTCCTTCGCCAGGGCAAGCACGTCGGGATCGAGTTCATAGAAGCGCACCGAGTCGCCGGCCCGGCCGTACGCCGAGAGGGTCCCGACGCCGAGGCCGACGACGCCGAGCCGCACAGGGCCGGCGGACTGCTTTGCCTCGATTGCGCGACCTGCGCCGGACGAGCGGGCGTAGTAGGTGCCCGGTTCGAGGCGGTCGGGCGCGATCGTCAGCTGCTCGCCGTGCAGGATCACGCCATGCAGCAGGCGCCGCACCTGCTGGTTGCCGGCACCCTGCTCGCGCACGCGCAGCGTCCCGTAGAAATTGCGGTGCATGTAGATGACGTCGTCGCGCAGGAACGTGAAGTACTCCGCGCCGTACCAGGCCGTCGCCAGGCTCGCGACGAGGGCCGGGCCGACCAGGAACCGGTTGTTCCACACCACGGCCAGCGCCAGCGCGGCGAGCGCCATCAGCGCGAGCGGCAGCTCGTACGTGGCCGGAAACAGGCGCGGCGCCACGAGCCCGACGAACAGGCCGCCGAGCGCGCCGCCGAACGAGATCGTCAGGTAGAAGTGCGTGAGGTACCGCGGGGCGGGCTTGCGCAGCGCGAGTTCGCCATTGCACACGAACACCGCGACGAACATGCCTGCCGTGTACAGCGGAACGGCCAGGCCGACGTCGAGCACGCCGCGCCCCGCCGACAGGCCGGCGGCCATGCCGACGACGAACAGCAGCGCGACGAACAGCATCCAGCGCTCGTACCAGCCACGCCCGCCGCGGCCCTCGAACGCCAGGACGAAGGTCAACAGGTAAAGCGAAAGCGGCAGCACCCACAGGAACGGCACCGACGCGATGTTCTGCGTGATGTGCCCGGTCGAGGCTAGCAGCAGCGCGGAACCCAGCGCCGAGAACGCGATCCACATCGCGTAGTCGCGCCGGCGCGGCGGGGCAGCGGTCGGAGCAGCCGGCTGCGGAGCGCCCGTATCGACGATGTTCGGAGCGCCCGCGCCGCGCGCGGCACGCCAGGCGGACAGCGCGCACGCCAATGCGAACAGGGCATACGCGCCGCTCCAGGCGAGAGACTGGGTGCGCGACGTCGCGAAGGGTTCGATGACGAAGGGGAATGCCAGCAGCCCGGCCAGCGAGCCGAAATTGGACAGCGCAAAGAGCCGGTAGACGGACTTCTCCGGAAAGCGCGGAGCGACCCATTTCTGCAGCAGGGGTCCCGTCGTCGACAGCAGGAAATACGGTAGCCCGATGGTGGCGGTGAGCAGCAGCAGGATGCGGAATGCGGCGTCGGTGTCGACGGCGGGCTTCAGCGCGACGCTGGGGATGATCGGCAGGAAGACCAGGCTCGCCAGCAGCAGGGCGATGTGCAGTCGCGCCTGCTGCCTCGGCGCGAGGCGGTTCGTGACCAGGTGGGAATAGGCGTAGCCCAGCAGCAGCAATACCTGGAAGAACACCAGGCAGGTTGTCCACACGGCGGAGGAGCCGCCGAACCACGGCAGGATCTGCTTGGCGATGATCGGCTGGACCAGGAAAAGCAGGAACGCCGAAAGCAGGATCGTCGAAGCAAAGAGAAGCATGAAGTGGCCGGCAGGACCGCGCGAAGCCGCGGATTGTCGCACGCAGGCGCGGTCGACCGGAGCCGCCGCAGCGCGTGGCGGGAGCGGCGCGGCGACTGCGCTACTTCCGGAGCAGCCAGACCAGCAGGCTGATCACGATCGATACGACGATCGACGTCGTGATCGGCAGGAAGACCGAGAAATTCTCGCGCTCGAAGCTGATGTCACCCGGCAGCCGTCCGAAGGGAAGCTTCGACAGCCAAGGCCAGGCCAGGCCCGTCACCAGGAGGACCAGGCCGACGACGATCAGGGCCCGCTGCATGCGCTCCGCGGATCACGCCGACGTCTTGGGGCTACCGGCGCGTGGACTTGCGAGCCGTGCCTGTGCCTTTCACGGCAGCCGACTTCGAGGCGCTCTTGCGGGCCCGCCCGGCCGCGGTCTTGGTTGCCTTGCCCTTGGCGGCGCGGGTCGTGACCGCCTTCGCCGGCGCCTTCGCGCTGGCGGCCGTGGCGACACCCGCTTTCTTCGCGGCTGCCTTCGATGCCGCCCTGGCCGGCGCAGCTTCGTCGGCCGCCGGCTCCTTCGCCACTGCGGACTTCCGTGCCGTCTTGGCCGCTGAAGCCGGGCGTGGCTCGAATTCGAAGCCGATGGTTCCGTCCGGCTTCCGGGACAGGAACGCGGAGAACTTGCGCCGTGTCCGGTTCGAAATGAAGCCGCGCAGCACGTCGGTGCGGCCCTCCGAGAGCAGCTTCTCCACCTGCGCCCGCTCGATCGGCTGCTGCAGGATCACCTTGCCCGACCGGAAGTCGCAGGTGCGGTCCGGTCCCACGCTCTTCTCGCACACGTACGACATCGGCTGCTCGAAGACGCGCGCGCCGCACTTCGGGCAGGCTCCCACCGGAGCCTGCCCGGAGAAGTCGACGGGTTCGTCGCTGCCGTCGGCGGCGTTCGACTGTCCGAAATCGAACTCGAGCTTGAACTCGGGCGTGATCTTCAGCACGGCCGCGAACGGCCGTCCCATCTTGCTGATGAATCCCTGCAGCGGTCCGATGGTGCGGTCGCGCAGCAGTTGTTCGACTTCCTCGACCTCGAGCGTGCGGCTGCCCGGATGCTTGCCGATCGAAAAGTCGCACGCGGGCGAGCTGCAGGCGAAACGACGGTAGTTTTCCGCGACCACGCCGCCGCACTTGGGGCAGGGCGTCTTCAGGGTCGCCGGATCCTCGATCGGCACCGTGTCGGACTGGTAGCTCTTGGCGCGCTCGACGATCTTGCTGGTCATGCTCGAGATCTCGCGCATGAAGAGGTCGCGCTTGAGCTTGCCGCGCTCCATCTGCGACAGCTTGTATTCCCACTCGCCGGTGAGCTCGGGCGCCGTCAGTTCCTGCACGTCGAGGCCCTTCAGCAGCGTCATCAGGTCGAAGGCCTTGCGCGTCGGCCGCAGGTCCTTGCCGTCGCGCACCATGTAGCGCTGGTCGAGCAGCCCCTCGATGATGGCCGAGCGCGTGGCAGGCGTGCCGAGGCCCTTGCCCGCCATCGCCAGCCGCAGGTCGTCGTCCTCGATCAGCTTGCCGGCGCCTTCCATCGCGGTCAGCAGCGTCGCCTCGGTGTAGCGCGCCGGCGCCCGGGTCGCGGCCCCCACGGCCTTGGCGTCAGCGGTCCTGACGCGCTCGCCCTGGTCGATCTTCGGCAGCGAACCCTGCTCCTCCATGGCCTCTCGACCGTAGATCGCGAGCCAGCCCGGCTCGACCAGCACCTTGCCCTCGGTCTTGAACGTGTGACGTTCGACGCTCGTCAGGCGCGTGGTCACCAGGTACTCGGCGGCGGGGAAGAACACGGCGAGGAAGCGCTTGACGACCAGGTCGTACAGCTTCGCTTCGGCCTCGGAAAGGTGGTTCGGCGTCTGCAGGGTCGGGATGATGGCGAAGTGGTCCGACACCTTGCTGTTGTCGAACACCCGCTTGTTCGGCTTCACCCAGCCCGACTTCGTGATCTTCTTCGCGAACTCGCGGTACGGCGTCGCGGTCGCCAGCACGTCCATCGTCTTCTTCGCGACGGCCACGTAATCCTCCGGCAGCGCACGCGCGTCGGTTCGCGGATAGGTCAGCACCTTGTGGCGCTCGTACAGCGCCTGTGCCAGCGACAGCGTCGACTTGGCGGAGAAGCCGAACTTCGAATTGGCCTCACGCTGCAACGAGGTCAGGTCGAACAGCAGCGGCGACATCTGCGTGCTCGGTTTTGCTTCCTCTGTCGCGGTGCCGGTCTTGCCCAGGCAGGCCGCGGCGATCGCTTCGGCGCGCGCCTCGTCCCACAGGCGCTCGGCACGCGCGTCCGGATCGTCTCCCTTCTTGAAGTCCGGATCGATCCAGCGGCCCTCGTAGGCGCCGGCCTTGCCCTCGAAGGTGGCGCGCACTTCCCAGTAGTCGCGCGATACGAACTTGCGGATCTTGTCCTCGCGCTCGGTGACGATCGCGAGCGTCGGCGTCTGCACCCGGCCGACGGTCGTCAGGTAGAAGCCGCCTTCCTTGCTGTTGAAGGCCGTCATCGCCCGGGTGCCGTTGATGCCGACGAGCCAGTCCGCCTCGGAGCGGCTGCGCGCGGCGTCGGCAAGCGGCAGCATGTCCTCGTCCGGTCGCAGTTGCTCGAACGCCTCGCGGATCGAGGCCGGAGTCATCGACTGCAGCCAGAGCCTGCGCACCGGTTGCTTGGCCTTGGCGGCCTGGACGATGTAGCGGAAGATCAGTTCGCCCTCGCGCCCGGCGTCGCACGCGTTGATGAGTTGCACCACATCCTTGCGCTTGAGCAGCTTCAGGAGCGTTTTCAGCCTTGCTTCGCTGCGCGCGATCGGAGCGAGGTCGAAGTGCGGCGGGATCACGGGCAGGTGGGTAAAGGTCCACTTGCCGCGCTTGACGTCATACTGCTCGGGCGCCCGCAGTTCCAGCAGATGGCCCACCGCGGACGACAGCACGTATTCGTCGCTCTCGTAGTGGTCCTGGTGCTTCGTGAAGCCGCCCAGCGCCCGCGCGATGTCCGCGGCCACGGAGGGTTTCTCGGCGATGATCAGTGCTTTTGACATTGGATCCGTGCAGAAAAAGAAACCGCCGGATCACGGCGGCTCCTCGTTATCTCTTTTTTCAGAATAACAGCCTTCGTTCCTTGTGTACGCGACCCCCTCCGGGGGCCGCGCCCGCACTCGGACCGCGGCGCGCGGCGCGCGCCTGGGCTGGCGGGGGAGGTCGGGGCACCGGCCGGCCCGGAATCAGCCTGGCCGACTCGAGCCGGAGCGAGCGCCGGTACGACCGCGCAAGGGCCGCGCGCGCACCGCCTAATGTATTGAGTGTTCCCCGCCGTCGTCGAGCAGTTCCTCGAGCAGCAGCACGTCGATGTCGGCCTGCTGGCTCCACAGCACCATCAGCACGATCACCTTCAGCATCTCAAGGTCGACCGGCACAGCGGTCGTCGCGAGCGCGCGCTCGATGACGATCTCGCGCTGCGTTGGGGTCAGCTGGCCGGCATGCTCGAGGAAGCTCAGGAAGCCGATGGCCGCGCTGCCGAGCCGGTCCACCTCGACCGCAGCGTAGATGCGGAAGGCAAGGTCGCTCTCGGGGCCGACGGCGATCGATTCCTGCGTGATCTGCTCGAGCCCGGACAGCCAGGCGAGCGCCTCGGAGATTTCCTCGTCGTCGAATCCGGCGGCGGTGAGGCGTTTCGTGAGGGAGTCGGCGTCCGGGCACGCGTGGAGCGCGCCGTAGTTTTCGTAGAGATAGACGAGGACGTCGAACACGTTCCGCGGACTGTATGCGACGTCCCAGTGGCTGTAAAGCCCCGTTGTCGGGCTACCGCAACCTCTGGTATCTGTTACCCGGGAGTCGCTCAATATGTTGGGCCAGTTCAAGTTCGAGCAGGGCTGCCGCGAGGTCGCTCGCGGAGCGCCCGCTGCGCTGCACGAGCGTGTCGAGGTCGACCGGATCGTGGCCGACCAGCGCGAGCAGCCGGCCGTCGACCGATTCTTCCGTCGGCGTTGCAGCGGGTCCTGGCAGTGCCGTCGCGCCCCGCACGCCGAGCTCTTCGAGCACGTCCTGGGCCGACTCGACCAGCTTCGCTCCTTCGCGTATGAGCTGGTGGCAGCCCTTCGCGACCGGCGAGTGGATCGACCCCGGGATCGCGAAGACCTCGCGTCCGGCCTCCGCGGCGAGCCGCGCCGTGATCAGGGAACCGGAGCGCAGCGCCGCCTCCACCACGAGGACTCCACGCGCGAGACCGGCGATGAGCCGGTTGCGGCGCGGGAAGTTGTGGGCGATGGCGGGCGTGCGCAGCGGGAACTCGGAGACGACGACGCCGTGGGTTCGGATCTCCATCGTCAGCGCTCGGTGACTCGAGGGATAGATCACGTCCACGCCCGTGCCGACCACCGCGATCGTCGAGGCATCTCCTTCGGCCGCAAGTGCGCCGCGGTGGGCCGCCGCATCGATCCCCAGCGCCAGGCCGCTGACGACCGTGATTCCGGAACGCGCGAGCGCCGACGCGAAGCCCTCGGCGTTCGCGGCGCCCTGCTGGGTGGCATTGCGGCTGCCGACGATCGCCAGCGCAGGGCGGTTGAGAAGTTCGAGCCGGCCGGTCGCGAACAGGACCGGCGGCGGATCGGCCGTCGTCAGCAGCGCCTGCGGATACTCGGCGTCGGCCAGGGTGAGGAGCGCGTTACCGTCCGACGCGGCGAGCCAGTGCTCGGTGGCGTCCGCCGCCGACTGCGCCTCGGAATCCGCCGGCTGGGCGAGCGCACGGGCGAGCGGTTCGGGTACGACCCGCAACAAAGCGGGCAGCCCGGCCGCGAAGATCGCGTCGGGCAGGCCGAATATGGAGAGAAGCTTGCGGGCGGTGCGCGGGCCGAGCCCGGGTGTCAGGATGAGACGCAGCCATGCGGCGCGCTCGGGCGCCCGCATCGGCCGCCCGTCCTACTTCACGTTCAACGGTCGCAGCGGCTGCCGCAGCACCCGGTCTTCCTCCGTCTCCTGCGGAACGTTCACGCTGACGCTGAGGTTGTCGCCGGGATTGGCCGCGCGGTCGCCGACCTCGACCGGCGTCGTTCCGCGCTGGATCAGCGCATACGAAATCGTCGGGAAGACGCGGAACACGAACGCCAGGCCCATCTGTTCGTCGGGCAGCTTGACGTATTCGCGCCGCGGCGCGGTGCGGTCCAGGACCGTTGCGCCCATGCGCCAGAGTTGCAGCACGTCGCCGATGACCAGCGCGTCGTTGGTGCCGCGGTTGATCGTGATGATCTGGCCGCCGCCGCCGTACCGGACGCCGTCGTAGATCGAGATCACGCGCGCCTCGATCTGGCCGGACGGACGCTTCGGCACGTAGCTTTCGAGTTTCTGGCGATCGATCGGAAGCAGCCGATCGCCGATGCCGATCTCCTGCTTGCTGGTATCGATCCTCACCTTGGCGACCTCACCGGGGCGAACCATGTTCGCCGTGCCGAGATAGAAGGCCTCGTAGGCGATCGGCTTCTTGCGGATCTTGTCGTCCGGGTCGTAGAGCGGCTTCAGCGGGCGGAACACGTTGAAATTCAGGGCGCTGCCGGCGGCAACGCCGCGGGCGTAGGCTTCGTCGCCCCGTCCGACGTACACGCGGCCTTCCTGCGTCGCCATGATGCGTGGCGCCGAGTCGAGCGCGCCGGGCTCGAGTACGAGCGGCTGCGAAAGGAAGGGCTCGATCAGCCGGTTCGGGATGCTCGGGATGGCCAGCCGCTGCGCCTCCTGGTCGCGGATGCGCGGCTCCAGCTTCTCGGTGGTCGGGTCGCCGTCGGGTGCGCCGGTCCCGGCAACCTGCAAGCGGGCGTGGCTGCCGTCCTTGATGAGAAGAAGTTCCTGGCCGGGGTAGATCAGGTGAGGATTCTTGACCTGGTCCTTGTTCATGCCCCACAGCTCGGGCCAGCGCCACGGGCTCGTGAGGTACATGTTCGAAAGGTCCCACAGCGTGTCGCCGCGTTTGACCGTGTAGCGGTCCGGGGCGTTGGGCGCCAGAGCAGCCAGCGGCACGCCGGCCTGGGCAACCTGCTCGGCGGTGCTTTGCTGCTGCGGCGTGATCGGGTAGCGGCTGGTGGCCGACTGCGCAAGAGCGGAACCCGCGCCGACCGCGAAGCCCAGCGCGGTGATGGCCAAAATGCCCGTCTTAGTCTTGTTCATCCAAGCTCCGTTCAAATCGGCTCCCACCGGGCCGCCCGGCTGACTCAATGGCAACGGGGCGCTCCGCCGGACCCACGTGCTGCCGCCCGCGTACTTGAAGTTTTCTGGCGGCGCTGATATCTAACACAGGGCATCAGATTCTGACCCTATCGTCTTGATATAGCAACGGATACATCCCGACAAAGGGTGATGCCAAATGGCTGTGAGCGGGCCCCAGGGACCGCCTGATCAGGGTGCAGTGTGGGCCTAAACGGGACCGGCACGGCGGTCAAAAAGCACCGTGAGTCCGGGGGATTAAAGCGATTTGCTGCGCCGCGCGGCATCATGTCGACTCAGGAGACCTTGAAGTGGCCTTGCTTCCGATTCTCGAGTACCCCGATCCGCGACTGAAGACCGTCGCCAGGCCGGTCACCCGGTTCGACGACCGGTTGCGGGCACTCGTGGCGGACATGGCAGAGACGATGTACGAAGCCCCCGGCGTCGGCCTGGCGGCGACCCAGGTGGATTTCCATGAGCGGCTGCTGGTCATCGACGTGTCCGAGTCCAAGGACCAGCTGAAGGTGTTCATCAACCCGGAAATCCTCTGGTCCTCCGAGGAGCGGGTCGAATGCGAGGAAGGCTGCCTGAGCGTGCCCGGCGTGTACGACGCGGTCACGCGGCCGGCGCGGGTGCGCGTGCGGGCACAGGATGAACACGGCGCCACGTTCGAGCTGGACTGCGAAGGATTGCTGGCCGTGTGCGTCCAGCACGAAATGGATCACCTTCTCGGCAAGGTCTTCGTCGAGTACCTGTCGCCGCTGAAGCAGGACCGCATCCGGACCAAGATGCGCAAGCGCAAGGTCAAGGCGGCCTGAGCGGTCGGCGCCGAGGCCTGTCCCCAAGGCGGAGGGCCGCGCTTGCGGGAAGCCGCCTGCGGTGCCGCGGCCGCGATCCACGCCGGTCGCGCGCGAGTAGGTCCACCTCTTCAGGCAAGTGCAGCGTTCGGCGCGCCCGGTGCGGCGTCCGTCTCGCGCGCGATCGACGCGCGCCGGACATGGGCGGCGATCGAATCGGCGAGCATGGGTTGCAGCGACGGCGCGAAATCATGGCCCATGCCGGGGATGATCATCAGTTGCGCTCCGCGGATGTGACGCGCGGTGTCGATGCCTGCCGCCACCGGAACCAGCGGGTCATTGGCGCCGTGGATGACGAGCGTTGGCGCCTTGATGTGCGCAAGCAACTCGCGCCGGTCCCCGGAGGCCAGGATGGCAAGCAGTTGCCGCTCGGCGCCGGCCGGATCGAAGCCGCGGCGCGCCACCCTGCGCATGTGTTCGCGCAGCGCCTGCGGCTCCGCGCGGAAGCCTGGGCTGCCGATCACGCCGAACACGTGCATCAGGCGCTCGGTCGCAGCCTCGATGTCCCCGATCCTGCCGGGCCTCTGCAGCAGAACCCTCAGTGCGCGGGGACGGCCGAGCGCGACCCGCGGGCTTGGGTTGCCGGACGACGACATGATCGACGTGAGCGACGCGACCCGCTGCGGCATGCGTGCCGCCAGGACCTGGGCGATCATGCCGCCCATCGACGCGCCCACGATGTGGGCGCGCGCGATGGCGAGCGCATCGAGGACGCCGGCTGCATCGCGCGCCATGTCTTCCAGCGCGTATGGAGCGTGCACCGGCAGCCGGAACAGCGCTCGGGTCAGCGCGAGCTGCAGGTTCTGGCGACGCACGGACCGTACCCGGCTGGAGCCGCCGCAGTCACGGTTGTCGAAGCGGATCACCCGCAGGCCGTGGCCGAGCAGGCGGTCGATGAACTCGTCGGGCCATGCGGCCGCGGGCATCGCGAGCCCCATGATCAGCAGCACCGCAGGGGCCGTTCGCTCGCCGCGCTGTTCGACGTCGAACGTCAGGCCGTTGGCTGCGACTTGCATCTCAGGCCCAGCCCTCGCGCTTCGGGTCGCGAAGGAACCGTTCGCGCGCGATGCGCGGCAGGCCGGGAGCACGCATGTCGGGGCCGGACTCATGCCGGTGACAGGGGTTGTGCATCGTCGGAAAGTCGAACGCCGAAGGAACCGCAGTGACGGACACGGCCTGTCCGCAATCTAGTCCGCGGGCCGGCGCGCCGCTTCGAGCTCGGAGAATGCGGCGAGCAAGCCGCGCGCCAGCCGGGGCAGGTCGGGCACCGCCGAGCGGGCGGCGAGCAGCCCGAAGTCGAGCGAGCCCGCGTAACTCTGCAGCGTGATGTTGAGTCCGACGCCGTGTTCGACGATCGAGACCGGCCAGTAGGTCTTCAGGCGCGCACCTGCAAGGTAGAGCGGGACCGCGGGCCCTGGTACGTTGGAAACGACCAGGTTGGCGATCGGCGGTATGCGGTTGGCCACGCCCAGCCGGCCGTACAGCGTGGCGGCGGCCGATAGCAGCCACGGTAGCCCGAGTGAAGGAAAGTCCGTCGGCATGACGCCCTTCAATCGCTGCATCACCGCCTTGGCGGCGGCCGACGCCTTGCGGACTTCAGCCAGGCGCTCGGCCGGATCCGCGATATCGGTCGCCAGTGACGCCAGCGTCATCGTCGCGAGTGTCGTCGCCTCGGTGTTGCCCGCCTCCCGCAGCGATACCGGCACGGCCGCGATCAGGGATTTCTTCGGCACGCCTCCGTGCCCGGCAAGGTAGCCGCGCAGCGCGCCGCCGATCACGGCAAGCACCACTTCGTTCAGCGTTGCCCCATGGACTGCGGCGACGTGCTTCACACGGTCAAGCGGCAGGGAGGCCGTGGCGAAGCCGCGCGCTGCCTCGATCTGGCGGTTGAACGCAGTGCGGGGACCGAAGGCGAGATTGCGTCCGAACCCCGCGCCCCCGCCGGCGGCGAGCTTGGCGACGGCGGCCGCAAGTCGTGGCAGCTGCTTGACGATCTGCAACCCCTGGGTGCCGCTAGCGCGCACCGCGGCGCCAACCAGGTCGGCGAGGCTCGGGTGCTCTCCCTTGCGCGCCGGCATGGGCTCGACGCGCCGCGGGCGGGGGGACACGTCGAGCAGCGCATGCGCGAGCGCAACGCCGGAGGCGCCGTCGAGGGTGGCGTGGTGGATCTTCGTGTAGAAGCCGATGTCGCCCGACTGCAGGCCCTCGATCACGTGAAAGGCCCACAGCGGTCGGTCGCGCGGCATGCACTTCGCGTGCAGGCGCGCGACCGCGGCCTCCAGCTGCCGCTGCGTTCCGGGGCGCGGCAGGCGGATGCGGAAGATGTGCCGGTCGAGATCGACGCTGTCGGCCCGGACCCAGACCGGGTTCGCGAAATTGAGCGGCATCGGCGCTAGCTGGCGCGTAAACACCGACGACAGCGGCAGGCGCTTCTTGACGTGGCGCCTGACGCTGGCCACGAAATCGCCGCGAAAGCCCTTCGGCAACTGCAGCAGGTGCACCGCGCCCACGTGCATCGGCGTAGCGGGCGTTTCCAGGTGCAGGAACAAAGCGTCCAGCCCGGACAGCGGCTTCAAGCGGCGTCTCCCAATTCGATCTGCCTCCACTGCATGGTAACCGTGAGCTGCCGCATTGAGTGCGCGGTGGCAAGGCGCAGGGCCGCCCCGTCCCTAGAATGACGGCATGCGCATCGCTTTTGCCGGCACGCCGCCGTTCGCCGCCGCGGCCCTGGCCGCCCTCCTGCAGGCCTCGCCGGCGCGCGGCTGGACCGTGCCTCTGGTGTTGTCGCAACCCGATCGACCTTCCGGGCGCGGCATGAAGCTAACCGCGAGCGCCGTGAAGCAGCTCGCGCTGGACCGCGGGATCGCGGTTGCCACGCCGGGGTCGCTGCGCCGGGGTGAGGAGGCGGTCGAGGCCAGGCAGCGCCTGCGGGACGCGGCGCCGGATGTGCTGGTGGTCGCGGCGTATGGCCTGATCCTTCCGCCCGACGTGCTCGACATCCCGGCCGGCTTGCGGCCGGGATGGAAACCCGCCCTCACGGCCATCAATATTCACGCGTCGCTGCTGCCGCGCTGGCGCGGCGCGGCTCCGATCGCGCGCGCGATCGAGGCCGGCGATGCGACCACAGGCATCACGATCATGCAGATGGACGCCGGGCTCGACACCGGCCCCATGCTGCTCAGCGAGCCCGTGCCGATCGGCCCGGAAACCACCACCGCAGAGCTGACCGCCGTGCTGGGCGCCCTTGGCGCCCGCCTCATCGTGCAGGCGCTCGCGGGTGTCGAAGGGCTGGTCGCGACGCCGCAGCCCGATGGCGCAACCTACGCGTCCAAGATCGACAAGGCCGAGGCATGGCTCGACTGGTCGCAGCCGAGCGTTGTGCTGGCCCGCAAGATCCGCGCCTTCGATCCGTTCCCGGTGGCTTCGACCGTGCTGCGTGGAGCGCACGTCAAGCTTTGGCGGGCGGTGCCCGTGGAGGAAGCGAGCGCGATCGGCGCGGGCACCGTGATGGCGGCGGATGCGAACGGGGTTCTGATTGCGTGCGGCCACGGCGTGCTGCGAGTCACCGAACTGCAGCGCGCGGGTGGCAGGCGGCTGTCCGCGCGCGAGTTTCTCGCGGGCTTTCCCGTGCAGGCCGGAGAACGCTGCACCGCGCCGCCGACGGCATGATCATGGAATCCGCTGCGTCTCTTGCGGAAGTCTTCGGACTGGCGGCCGACGCGTGGCAGCGCTTCCGCGAAGGCCAGTCACTCGACCGCGCGCTGGCCGGCGCGGTCGGGCAGCGCGCCACGCTGCGGCCGGCCGTGCTGGATGTCACCTACACCGCCGTCCGCCATCTGGCGTTTTCCGAGCATGTGATCCGCACGCTGGCCAGCCGCCCGCCATCGCCGCCGCTCGCGGCGTTGCTCGCGGTCGCGCTTGGCCAGTTGATGCGTGAGCGGCACGCCGACTACACGATCGTCGACCAGGCGGTCAGCGCGGCACGCCGCCTGCCGGCGATCGCATCCGCGGCAGGTTTCGTGAACGCCTTGCTGCGCAACTTCATTCGACGGCGGGATGAGTTGCTGAACGTGCGACAGAGCGAGCGCACGCTGCGGTTCAATGTTCCGGACTGGTGGGCAGACCGGGTATGCGCGGCCTATCCGGAGCAGTGGGATTCGATCCTCGGTGCGCAGACCGAGCTTCCGCCGCTGGTGCTGCGCGTCAGCGGGGAGTCTCCGGTGGAACGGTATGTGGAGCGCTGCGCACGGGACGGCATCGCGGCAACACGCGTGGGCGGACGTGCAGTCTGGATTCACGCGCCGCGCCCCGTCGCTGTGCTGCCGGGCTTCGTGGAAGGCGAGGTCTCGGTGCAGGACGCGGGAGCGCAGCTCGCTGCGCCCTGGCTTGGCTGCGAAGCGGGACAGCGCGTGCTTGACGCGTGCGCAGCGCCAGGGGGAAAGACCGCCCATC
>JAOUJD010000283.1 GCA_029883565.1 Burkholderiaceae bacterium | reverse complement strand
CCGGGCGGCTGGTTCATCCGCTACATGCACTCGACCGGTGCCTCGGCGTTCTTCATCGTCGTGTACCTGCACATGTTCCGCGGGCTGATGTACGGGAGCTACCGCAAGCCGCGCGAACTGGTGTGGGTGTTCGGCTGCCTGATCTTCCTGTGCCTGATGGGCGAGGCGTTCTTCGGCTACCTGCTGCCGTGGGGGCAGATGAGCTACTGGGGCGCGCAGGTCATCGTCAACCTGTTCGGCGCGATCCCGCTGATCGGGCCGGACCTGGCCGTGTTCATCCGCGGCGACTACGTGATCGGCGACGCCACGCTGAACCGCTTCTTCGCCTTCCACGTGATCGCGATCCCGCTGGTGCTGCTCGGCCTGATCGTCGCGCACATCCTCGCCTTGCACGATGTCGGCTCGAACAACCCCGATGGCGTCGAGATCAAGAAGCACAAGGACGCCGCGGGGCGCCCGCTCGACGGCATCCCCTTCCATCCGTACTACACGGTGCACGACATCTTCTGGACCGCGATCTTCCTGATGCTGTTCTTCGCGGTCGTGTTCTTCGCGCCGGAGATGGGCGGCTACTTCCTGGAGTGGAACAACTTCATCCCGGCCGACCCGCTGACGACGCCGAACCACATCGCGCCGGTCTGGTACTTCACGCCGTTCTATTCGATCCTGCGCGCGACGACCGAGCAGTTCATGATCTGGATGGCGGTCGGCACCATCGGCATGGCGGCGCTGCTGATCCTCACCATCTCCCACACGCTGGTGCGCGCCGTGGTGCCCGTCGCCACCATCCTGCTGCTGCTCGGCTACTTCACGCTCGATCCCAAGTTCTGGGGCGTGGTGCTGATGGGCGTATCCGTGCTGATCTTCTTCGGCCTGCCGTGGCTGGACCAGTCGCCGGCCCGCTCGATGCGCTACCGGCCGGGCTGGCATTTCGCGCTGATGATGGTGTGGGTGGTCGCCTTCCTGTGGCTCGGCTACCTCGGCACGCAGCCGCCGACTCCCGCGGGCACGCTCGTCTCGCAGGTGCTGACGCTCGTGTACTTCGGCTTCTTCGCGTTGATGCCATGGTGGAGCCGGATGGGCACGTTCAAGCCCGTTCCCGACCGCATCACCTTCGTGGCGCACTGAGGAGAACCGGGATGAAGACGACTCTTGCCCGTGTTGTTGCCGTGCTGGGTGCGCTGCTCGTGAGCGGAACCGCGCTCGCGTCCGGCGGCGAACTCGCGCTGGACAAGTGGCCGGCCGAACGCGCGCGCAACCTGGCGTCGCTGCAGAACGGCGCGCGCCTGTTCGCCAACTACTGCATCGGTTGCCACAGCGCCGCGCTCGTTCGCTGGAACCGGCTGCAGCAGATCGGCCTGGACGAGAAGCAGATCAAGGACTTCCTGATCTTCGGCAACCAGAAGGTCGGCGACACGATCCGGATTGCCGCCGCGCCGGCGCAGCAGAAGGCCTGGTTCGGCAAGACGCCGCCGGACCTCTCGGTGATCACGCGTGCCCGCACCTCCTTCGACTACAAGGGCACCGACTACCTGTACACGCTGCTGCGAGGCTATTACCGGGACGCCAGCTCGCCGACCGGCTGGAACAACGTCGCCTACCCGAACATCGGCATGCCGCACATCCTGTGGGAACTGCAGGGGCCGCGCGAAGCGACCATCGAGCAGATCCATGCCCACAAGGACGAGAAGACGGGCCATGCGGCACTGGTGAAGACGGTCACGGTGTTCGACGAGAACGGTATCGCCACGAAGAGCGAGCCGCAGCCCGTCAGCGCGGGCCGCGAAGGCGTGAGCCACTCGTTCAAGCCGGCCGAGCCGGCCAGGGCGCGCCAGTTCGATGCGGATGCCGCCGACCTGGTCGCGTTTCTCACGTTCATCACCGACCCTTCGGCGGGAACCCGCGTGAGCATCGGCGTGTGGGTGATGATCTTCCTGGGGCTGTTCACCGTGATCGCGTGGCGGCTGAACGCAGTGTTCTGGAAGGACATCAAGTAGCGATGCGCTCGCGCGGACGCGACCCTTCGCGTCGCACGAGCGCGCCCTGCGGATTGAATTGAGCTGCGGGCCCGGGGCGGCCCGGAGCCCGCAGCCCTGACAAGAGGCAACGAGCGGCGCGGAGCGCCGCCAGGCCGAGGCCCCACCGGCGACCAGCCCGGTCGACTTCAAGGAAGACAAAGATGATGGTGCTTTACTCCGGAACCACCTGCCCGTTCTCGCAGCGCTGCCGCTTCGTGCTGTTCGAGAAGGGGATGGACTTCGAGATCCGCGACGTCGACCTGTTCAACAAGCCCGAGGACATCAACGTGATGAACCCGTACGGGCAGGTCCCCATCCTCGTGGAGCGCGACCTCGTCCTGTACGAGTCGAACATCATCAACGAGTACATCGACGAGCGCTTCCCGCATCCGCAGCTGATGCCGGCGGACCCGGTGATGAGGGCGCGTACTCGACTGTTCCTGTTCAACTTCGAGCGCGAATTGTTCGTGCACGTCCAGGTGCTGGAGAACAGCAACAACCAGAAGGCGATCGAGAAGGGGCGGGCCACGATCCGCGACCGGCTGACCCAGCTGGCGCCGATCATGCTCAAGAACAAGTTCATGCTCGGGGACGACTTCTCCATGCTCGACGTGGCGCTCGCGCCGCTGCTCTGGCGCCTGGATCACTACGGCATCGACCTTCCGAAGACCGCCGCGCCGCTGATGAAGTACGCCGAGCGCATCTTTTCGCGGCCGGCCTACATCGAGGCGCTCACGCCGTCCGAGAAGGTGATGCGCCGCTAGTCGAGGCGCGGACCGCACTGCAATGGCCGAGGTGTCCACCAAGCCCTACCTGATCCGCGCCATCCACGAATGGTGCTCGGATTCCGGCTACACGCCGTACATCGCGGTCGTGGCGGACGAGCTCGTCAACGTTCCCAGGGAGTTCGTGAAGAACGGCGAGATCGTGCTGAACATCTCGCCGCTGGCGACCAACCGTCTGAGCCTGGGCAACGAATTCATCGAATTCCAGGCACGCTTCGGCGGCGTCGCCCGCGACGTGTCGGTGCCGGTCGAGAAGGTGATCGCGATCTACGCGCGCGAGAACGGACAGGGCATGGCCTTCGACGTGCCCGGGGCGGCAGTCGTCGCGCCGGCCGGCGTGCCGGCTGCGTCGGAAAGGCCTGCCGACACCATGCCGGCCCCAGGGAGCGCACCGGTGGCGCTGGTACCTGTCGCCAAGGCCGGGGTGCCGGCGGCGCAGGGCGACGATCCCGGCGAGCCACCTCCGCCCCCGCGCGCGGGCGACCGGCCCAAGCTCACCCGCGTGAAGTAACCTCTTGCGTGCGCCGCCCGTCAAGGGCGGACGTCCGCGCCCGCGCCGGCATAGCTCAGTTGGTAGAGCAACGGTTTTGTAAACCGAAGGTCGGGGGTTCGAGTCCCTCTGCCGGCACCAATGCCCCTTCGCGAGATTTCGGTTTGCTTCCTGTTGAGCTGGGCGTTTCCCGGCCGCTTTGCCACGTCATGCGGGAAATCGAACCGGGCCACGTTATGGCGGGAACCCTGTTGCTGGCGCGGTAGCGGGAAGACGGCGTGCGACCGAGACAG
>JAOUJD010000049.1 GCA_029883565.1 Burkholderiaceae bacterium | reverse complement strand
TCAGCAGTTCGGGATCCGTCACCTGCAGCACGCCTTCCGCGGACGCGTAGGGAAGCTTGATCGTGCGATTGCCGTAGGGAAACTGCAGTTCCTTGATCGTGACATTGAAGAAGTCAGGCTTGAATCCGAATTTCGGACCAGCCGCCTTCAGCCAGGCGTCGACTTCCTTCGAGGTGCGAAAGGGCTCGACTTCCTTCTCGCCGTTGACCACGCGCTCCCGCCCGACGCACGCATCCAGCGTGAAGCGGTACGGCAGCCCCGCGGCCAGCTGCACCATCAGCCGCTTCGGCGCCAGCGCGCTGACGGCCTCGACCGGCGGCTCGTTCCAGGGATCCGCCGAGTAGACCCAGTAGCGTCCCGCCGTCGCCGTGTCGGCGCGGAAGACGAACGCGACTCCAGCCTTGTTGCCGAAAGTGCGCGTCAGTGCCTCGTGCGCCGCCAGCGGATGGCCGTGCTCCGGCTCGAAGGTCACCGCGGTCTCGAACATCTCCACGGTCGGGACATCCATCTTCGTGTAGCTCATCACCGAATGGGCGAACGAACGCTCGCCTCCCGGGCTCTTGCCTTTGGGTTTCGATGGGTTGAGCCAATGCGACGGAAGCCGCAACGGGAAATCCATGGACCTGCCACTCCTTTCGAGCCAACCGCACGGATTGTGGCCCCCATGAGTCGGCGCCAAATCGCGCATAAGCACTATTCCGACGGACGATAACCGGGCTTGCCGCAGTGTTAGCGATCACTCCTCATCTTCACGCATCACGCCGCCAGGACAGCTCAATTCGCCCATTTCGGGCGGCAGTGCGCATTGGTAAGGAAAGTCGTCCCTTGGACTTGAAGCCGCTCGCCCTCGCCCCTACAATTAGCACTCGTCGACGGGGAGTGCTAACAACTCGCCCGACGCTGCGG
This sequence comes from Burkholderiaceae bacterium, assembly GCA_029883565.1. Lineage (GTDB taxonomy): Bacteria > Pseudomonadota > Gammaproteobacteria > Burkholderiales > Burkholderiaceae_F > JAOUJD01. The sequence continues at coordinate 13,519 of JAOUJD010000049.1, read as the reverse complement.
AGGCGCTGCCTCCCTTGTTTTTTCAGTTTCTCGAATTTTCCTCGAGAGATCAGTCAACTAGGAGATCCAATGAAGATTCGTCCTCTGCACGATCGTGTGATCGTCAAGCGCCTGGACAACGAGCGCAAAACCGCCTCGGGCATCGTCATTCCCGAGAACGCCGCCGAGAAACCGGATCAGGGCGAGATCGTGGCCGTCGGGCCGGGCAAGCGCGACGAGAACGGCAAGATCATCACTCCCGACGTCAAGGTCGGCGACAAGGTGCTGTTCGGCAAGTACTCGGGCCAGACGGTCAAGGTGGATGGCGAGGAACTGCTCGTCATGCGCGAAGAAGACATCATGGGAGTGGTCGCCTGACGGCGGCACTCGCTCGGGGATGCCGGCCGCTTCGCGCCCGGCGAAGAAACGGTTCGGAATGCCGGCCGCTCCGCGTCCGGCCACTTGAATTCTTAGGAGAGAGCTCTCTATGGCATCAAAACAAGTCTTCTTCGGTGACGACGCCCGTCACCGCATGGTTCGCGGCGTCAACATCCTCGCCAACGCCGTCAAGGTCACCCTCGGCCCGAAGGGCCGCAATGTCGTGCTCGAGCGCAGCTTCGGCTCGCCGACCGTCACCAAGGACGGCGTGTCCGTCGCCAAGGAAATCGAACTGAAGGACAAGTTCGAGAACATGGGCGCGCAGATGGTCAAGGAAGTCGCGTCCAAGACCTCCGACAACGCCGGTGACGGCACCACCACGGCGACCGTGCTCGCCCAGTCGATCGTGACCGAAGGCATGAAGTACGTCGCCGCCGGCATGAACCCGATGGACCTGAAGCGCGGCATCGACAAGGCCGTGATCGCCGCCGTCGCGGAACTGAAGAAGATCAGCAAGCCGACGACCACCAGCAAGGAAATCGCGCAAGTCGGCTCGATCTCCGCCAACTCCGACCCGGAGATCGGCAAGATCATCGCCGACGCGATGGACAAGGTCGGCAAGGAAGGCGTCATCACCGTCGAGGACGGCAAGTCGCTGAACACGGAACTCGAAGTGGTCGAGGGCATGCAGTTCGACCGCGGCTACCTGTCGCCGTACTTCATCAACAACGCCGAGCGCCAGAACGCCGTGCTCGAGAATCCCTACGTCCTTCTGCACGACAAGAAGATCAGCAACATCCGTGACCTGCTGCCGGTGCTCGAGCAGGTCGCCAAGGCGGGTCGCCCGCTGCTGATCATTGCCGAGGAAGTCGAGGGCGAAGCGCTCGCGACTCTGGTCGTCAACAGCATCCGCGGAATCCTGAAGACCTGCGCGGTCAAGGCCCCGGGCTTCGGCGACCGCCGCAAGGCCATGCTGGAAGACATCGCCATCCTGACGGGCGGCACGGTCATCGCCGAGGAAACCGGCATGACGCTGGAAAAAGCCACGCTGGCCGACCTCGGCCAGGCCAAGCGCGTCGAGATCGCGAAGGAAGACACGACGATCATCGACGGCGCCGGCGATCCGAAGACGATCGAGGCACGCGTCAAGGCCATCCGGGCGCAGATCGAGGACGCCACCAGTGACTACGACCGCGAGAAGCTGCAGGAGCGCGTCGCCAAGCTGGCCGGCGGCGTGGCGCTGATCAAGGTGGGCGCTGCGACCGAAGTCGAGATGAAGGAGCGCAAGGCCCGCGTCGAGGACGCCCTGCATGCGACCCGCGCGGCGGTGGAAGAAGGCATCGTCGCCGGCGGCGGCGTTGCCCTGATCCGCGCCAAGCAGGCCATCAGCAAACTCAAGGGCGACAACACGGACCAGGAAGCGGGCATCAAGATCGTGCTGCGCGCGATGGAAGAGCCGCTGCGCCAGATCGTCGCCAACTCGGGTGACGAGCCGAGCGTGGTCGTCAATGCGGTCGCCAACGGCAAAGGCAACTACGGCTACAACGCCGCGACGCACGAGTACGGCGACCTGGTGGAGATGGGTGTTCTCGACCCGACCAAGGTCACCCGCACCGCGCTGCAGAATGCCGCTTCGGTGGCCGGCCTGATGCTGACGACCGACGCCATGGTGGCGGAGCTGGTGGAAGATAAACCGGCGGCCCCTGGCGGCATGGGTGGCATGGGCGGCATGGGCGGCATGGGCGGCATGGACATGTAACTCCGGCCGCAGATTCCGGCGGTCGGGTGCCTGCGCCCGACGCGACACGAAACGGCCCGCCTCGGCGGGCCGTTTTCATTTCCGCGTCGCTAGGGCCGCACGCGGCTCGGCAGCAAGACGGTCGACAGGGCCAGCAGGATCAGGACAAGGGCTCCGTAGTCCTGCCAGTGCGGCTCCTCGCCCAGCATCAGCATCCCCGAGAACACGCCCACGACCGGGATCATCATGACCGACAGCCCGCTCGCCGCCGGCGGCAGCGTGCGCGCCAGCATGGCCCAGACGACGTGACAGAACGCGATGGCGATGGCCATGTTGTAGACGATCGAGATCCACTCGAGCGGAGTCGGCGCGCGCCACCAGCTCATTTCAAAGGCAACGGAGCCGACGCTGACGGCCACGAGGGTCAGCACCAGCATCCAGAACGTCAGCGCGATCGTCGGCATCGACATCAGGTTTCGCCGCATCAGGTGCGTGCCGTAGCCCCAGGCCGCGGCCGCCGTCAGCATCAGGATCGTGCCGAGCGGCGACCCGGCGAGCTTGGTGATCTCCGACGACAGCAGCAGCAGCGTGCCGATGAAGGCGGCGGCGACACCGAACCAGTGCCTGAGCAGCGGCTTCTCGTTGAACAGCAGCAGCCCGAACACGACTGCCCACACCGGCATCGTGTAGCCGAGGATGGCCGCGCGACCCGAGGGCAGCAACTTCAGGGCGATGATCGCGAGCAGGTGCCATACGATCAGGTTGGGCCACGCGAGCTTCACGATGGTCGGCCAGGCGCCCTTGGGCACCGCGAGCGAAACGCCGGTCGCGCGCGCCCAGGCCCAGATCACCACGAGGCCGCCCGCGATGCAGATCGCCCGGAAGTACAGCGGCGGCATCGCCGCCACGCCGAACTTCATCACTGGCCAGTTCACGCCCCAGAAGACCGTGAGCAAGGCGAGCAGGACGAGATCGCGCGGTGAGAGGCGGGCCATGGGAGCGCGGCAGGCTAGCATGGCTCGAGCGCCTAGAATCCCGGGCATGAACTTCATCGACATGCTGGCCGCGCGCTGGCGCACGGACGACACGCTGCTGGCGGTCGGCCTTGACCCGGACCCGGCGCGTTTTCCCCCGCATCTGCTTGAACGACCCGACGCGATCTTCGAGTTCTGCCGGTCGATCGTCGACGCCACCGCCGACCTCGTCTGCGCATTCAAGCCGCAGATCGCCTACTTCGCGTCGACGAGGGCCGAGGACGCGCTGGAACGCCTGGTCGCCCACATCCGCGCCCGGCATCCCGCCGTGCCTGTGATCCTGGACGCCAAGCGCGGCGACATCGGCTCCACCGCCGAACACTATGCCCGCGAGGCATTCGAACGCTATCGGGCGCACGCGGTCACGCTGTCGCCGTACATGGGATTCGACTCGATCCAGCCGTACCTCGCGTACCCGGACCGCGGCGCATTCCTGCTGTGCCGGACCAGCAACGCAGGAGGCAACGACCTGCAGATGCTCGATGCCGGCGGCGAACGCGTGTTCGAGCGCGTCGCCCGACTGGCCGCGTCGACCTGGAACACCAACGGCCAGCTCGGGCTGGTGGTGGGCGCGACCTTTCCGGCCGAACTCGCGCGCGTGCGGGCGCTGGTCGGCGACCTTCCGCTGCTGGTACCCGGCATCGGCGCCCAGGGTGGCGACGTCGAAGCGACCGTGCGCGCGGGCCAGACATCGCGAGGCGTGGGGATGGTGGTCAACTCCTCGCGCGCGATTCTCTACGCCGGGCAGGGCGCGGACTTCGCCGAGAGGGCGCGCGGCGCGGCGCAGGCCGCGCGCGACGAGATCAACCGCTACCGCTTGCGCTGAGCCGGCCCGGCGCCCGGCGACGGCAACTCCGTATCTCCCAGCGCCCAGGCCATGCGCGCCCGACGCTCGAGCCGGTCGGCCTCGTCGTCGCGTCCCAGCCACCGCTCCGCCGCCGCCAGCCCCATGAGGGCGACCGCGTTCTCGGGATGGCGCACAAGGTCATCGCCGAAGACGACGCGCGCCTCCTGCACGCGACCGCTCGCCAGCAGCGCGCGTCCCAGCGCATGGCGCGTTGGCAACTGCCAGGCGGGCGGCTCGTCGATCTCCAGGCGGTCCTCGGCGTCAACGGCGGCCACCGCGTGTCGCAGCGCGTCGGCCCGCGCGCCGCGCACGAGCGCGATCTCGGTGGCCAGCAGCGAGCGCGCGATTGCGAGCAGGGCCGAGGCGTCGTTGATGTTCTTGACCTTCAGCTTCTGCTCGACGGACCGGCGCTCCATCACGCGCAGGCCTTCGGCCTGCCGGCGCGCCTCCTGCACGTTGCCCTTGGCCGCGTACGCCATGCCGCGCGCGAAGTGGATCAGGCCGCCGAGGTAGGGGGCGTCGCCCAGCGGCGGTTGCACGCGCGCCAGCACCGCGTCCCACTTCTGGAAGCGCACCAGCGTGAGCCACGGCGCGGCCTGCAAGTGCTGCCGCGTGCCGCGCCGCCCCGGCTCGTCGGGCAGGCGGCCGGCGGCACGCGCGAGGTCTTCCGCCGCCGCCATCGCGACCCCGCTCTCGCCGCTCCACAGCGCCGAAGCCCACAGGAAGTGGACGTTGTGCGGCACGTAGTCGGCGGCGTAGCTCGGATTCGCCTTGACGGCGGCGAGGTAGGTACGGTCCGACGCGACCGCGGCCTGGTTCGCCCGCACCGCATCGTGATAGCGGCCGAGGCGCAGGTAGATGTGCGAGGGCATGTGCACGAGGTGGCCGACGCTGGGCGCAAGCGTGCCGATGCGGTCCGCAGACTCGAGGGCTAGCTCGGGCGTGGGCGACGCCTCGTAGAGGTGGATCCGGTAATGGTGGGCGCCCGGGTGGTCCGGCGCGATCCGGCTGGCGCGGTCGAGCAGCGCGATGATGTCCGGCGTCCACGGCTGTGCCTGGCCGTCGGGACGCCAGTAGTCGTACGGGTGCGCGTTCATGATCGCCTCGGCCGCCAGCACCGCGATGTCCGCGTCCCCGGGATAGTGCGTCGCCAGCGCGCGCATCGCAGCGGCATAGTCGATCGCAAGCTGGTCGGCGTCCGCCTTCGGATCCTCGCTGTAGCGCGTTGCCAGCGCCTCGATCAGCGCGCGCTCGCGCGACGGGGCACCCGTCGCGTAGGCGCGCGCCTGCGTGATCGCGTCGAGCGCGATCGGCACGTCCTCGCGCCTCATGTCGTGGTTGACGCTCGGTCCCAGCGCCCAGGCGATTCCCCAGCGGCACAGCGCGCAATCGATGTCCGTCAGCGTGGCGGCTCGGAACGAACGCACCGCCTCGGCGAAGTTGAAACCCCAGCCGAACACCATGCCCTGGTTGAAGAGCTGCTGCGCGCGATCGCTGGCCGATACGCGCGGCCCACGGTACGGGCCGATCGACAGCAGGCGGACGTCCGCGACGGGCAGCGCGCCGGCGTCGTTCAGGCAAACGGCGGCGGCGCCCTGCGGCGCCTTCGACCACGTCGATGGCGCGAACATCAGGACGGCGAGCGCAAGGACCAACCGGCGCATCAGGTCAGCGCACTCCCGAAGAACGAGCGCATGTGCCGGATCAGCAGGTCCGGCGCCTCTTCCGGAATGTAGTGCCCGGTCGGAGTCGTCGCACCCGTCACCGGACCGCGCGCGCGCGCCTGCCAGTCTTCGATCGGCGCGTACAGCCGGTTGACGACGCCGCGGTCGCCCCACAGCGCGTGCACCGGACACTCGATGCGGCGATCGCCATCGGCGCGATCGTGCTCGAGGTCGATCGACGCCGCCGCGCGGTAGTCCTCGCACATCGCATGGATCGCGTCGGGACCGAAGCAGCGCTCGTATTCGGCCAGCGCGCGCGGATCGAACAGGCTGGTGCCGCCCGAGCCCCAGCCTCCGATCTTCCGGTGCAGGTAGAACACAGGGTCCGCGCCGATCAGGCGCTCCGGCAGGGGCTCCGGCTGGATCAGGAAGAACCAGTGGTAATACAGGGTCGCGAACTGCATGTTGGTCCGCTCGTACATCGTCAGGGTCGGCGAGATGTCGAGCACCATCAGCCTGGCGACGGCATCGGGGTGATCGATCGCCAGCCTGTGGGATACGCGCCCGCCCCGGTCGTGGCCGCACAGGAAGAAACGATCGTGGCCGAACGATCGCATCAGCTCGACCATGTCGCGCGCCATGACGCGCTTGCTGTAGGGGGCGTGGTCGACCGCGCTCGGCGGCTTCGCGCTGTCGCCGTAGCCGCGCAGGTCGGGCATCACCAGCGCGTAGTGGCCAGCGAGTCCGGGCGCGACCCGGTGCCACAGCGCATGCGTCTGCGGGAAGCCGTGCAGCAGCAGCAGCGGTGGCCCTTCGCCTCCATGGCGCACGTTGATTTCGACGCCATTGACCGACCGCCGTTCGAGGCGGAAGCGTTCGTCGAACAGGGGTCGTGTGTCCATGCCAAGTCCTGTTGCTACACGTCCTGTCTCTGCTTCAGCAGCCCCACCATCGTCTGCAGTGCCGCGATGATGGTGCCCGTGCGCACGGCGGCGCGGTCGCCGCTGAACCGACGCGTCTCTGTCTTCACCCACGGCGCCATCGCGAGATCGCGCCGGATGGCCCAGGCGAAGCAGACGGTGCCGACCGGCTTGCCGGGCGCGCCGCCGTCCGGGCCGGCGATCCCGGTGACGGCCAGCGCCACTTGGGCCGCGCTGTGAGACAACGCCCCGATCGCCATCGCGCGCGCCACCGGCTCGCTGACCGCGCCGAAGTCGCGCAGATAGGCGGCGGGCACGCCGAGCATCTGCATCTTCGCTTCGTTCGAGTACGTGACGAAGCCGCGGTCGTACCAGGCGCTCGACCCTGGAACCAGCGTCACCGCGTAGCCGATGCCGCCCGCAGTGCACGACTCCGCCGTGGCCAGGACGAGATGCTGCGCACGCAGGCCGGCGCCGAGGCGTTCGGCCAGTTGCTGGATCGCCTGTGCGGGGTCGCTCATGGCGCAAGACGCATCAGGATGGCCGCCACCAGCAGCGCGTAGAAGGCGGCGATCAGGTCATCGAGCATCACGCCCACTCCGTGCTTGAAGCGCCGGTCCACGGCGCGGATCGGCGGCGGCTTCAGGATGTCGAAGAGCCGGAAGCCTGCGAAGGCCACCGCCTGGGTCACGACTCCGCCGGGGAGCAGCCACAACACGAGCCAGAACGCGACGATCTCGTCGATCACGATCGCCCCGTGGTCCGGCCGTTGCAGCACGGCTCCGGTCTTCTGCGCCGCTGCAGCGCCGAGAGCGAACGTCGATGCGATCACGATCGCCCAGGCCCGGTCGGACAGCCACGGGTCGAGCACGACGAACGTCAGCCAGCCGAACAGGGTTCCCCAGGTTCCCGGGGCGAACGGCACCAGGCCGCTGCCGAAGCCGAACGACAGTTGATGTGCCGGGTGCGACAGCATCAGCCGCCACGTCGGCCGCGGAGCAGCGGCTGCAGGATCCGCCGGTTCGATTCGCGATGCCGCTGTCATGGGCGGAAATGGTCGAACGCACGCGGTGCAGTGTCCATCGGCCCGCCGGCGGCGTCCAGCAGCACAAGACCGCCGGTCGGCGTGATTTCACCGATGCGCGTGACGACAACACCGGCCGCGCCCGCAGCCGCCTCGACCGCCGCGCGTCCCTGCGCCGGGGCGGTGAACAGCAGTTCGTAGTCGTCGCCGCCCTGCAGCGCCCAGCGCAGCTGCTCGGCATCCGGCCGCCGGCGCAGCCCGTCCGAACGCGGGACCCGGCTCCACAGGATGCGCGCACCGACCCGCGACCGCTCGAGGATGTGTCCGAGGTCGCCGAGCAGTCCGTCCGAGACGTCGATGGCACCCGAGGCGACGCCTCTCAGGGCCAGCCCCAGCCCGACCCGCGGCTGCGGTCGTTCCAGGCGTTCGATGGCCGATCGCGCCCCTGCCGCGTCGGCGCTCGCCTCGCCACGGCGCAGCGCGAGTCCCCACGCAGCGTCGCCGAGGTTGCCCGAGACCCAGATGTCGTCGCCGGGGCGCGCCCCCGACCGCAGCAGCGCCTGGCCGCGCGGCACGACGCCCATCACCGTGACGGTGATGACCACGCCCTGCGGCGAGCGCGTCGTGTCGCCGCCCGCGAGCACGCAGCCATGCGCGTCCGCCATCGCAAGGAAACCCCCTGAGAAGGACTGCAGCCAGCCTTCGTCGACGCGCGGCAGCGCCAGCGCGAGAAAGCAGCAGCGCGGCGTGGCGCCGCAGGCCGCAAGGTCCGACAGGTTGACGGCGAGCGCCTTGTGCCCAAGGTCGGCCGGATCGACCGTCGGCAGGAAGTGGATGCCCTCGAGCAGGGTGTCCGTGGACACTGCCCACTGCTCCCCGGGGCCTGGCTGCAGCAACGCGCAGTCGTCGCCGACCGCGAGCGCGATGTCCTGGCGGCCGGGCGGGACGGGACGCGTGAAGAAGCGCGCGATGAGCTCGAATTCGCCGAGCGGCTCGGCCGCCATGGACCGCCTCAGCTCCGCGCGGCCACCTCGGCCGGCCGCAGCTGCGCGGCGACCTTGTCGAGCACGCCGTTGACATACTTGAAGCCATCGGTGCCGCCAAAGCTCTTGGCCAGCTCGACCGCTTCGTTGATGACGACGCGGTATGGAATCTCCAGCCGCTGTTTCATCTCGTAGGTGCCGATCAGCAGGATGCCGTGCTCGATCGGGGAAAGTGCCTCGACCGCACGGTCGAGGTAGGGCGCGAATTCGCGCCGCAGCTCGTCCGCGCCGTCGATCGAACCGTGCAGCAGCTCGCGGTAGTGCCCGAGGTCGGCCTTCCGGCCGGGTTCGTCGGCTCCCTCGCTGTCGGCCAGGTGCCCTTCGATCGCGGCGGCGTCCTGACCGCCGACCAGCCACTGATACAACCCCTGCAGCGCGAGCTCGCGTGCGCGTCGGCGCGCGCTGCGTCCGCTTCCCCTGGCCGCTCCCGGATCACGCTGCGCCAAGCCGCTACTCCTCAAGGTCCGCGGCCCCGCCCTCGCCGTCCTCGTCGAGGGCGAGCATCAGGTTGGCCATCTCCACGGCAACGCGAGCCGCATCGCGCCCTTTCTCGTCGACCCGCGCACGCGCCTGCTCGTCCGTGTCGGTGGTCAGGATGGCGTTCGCGACGGGCACCCCGAACTGGGCTGCGACCTGAGCCACTCCGCGCGCCGATTCCTCGGCGACGATCTCGAAGTGGTAGGTCTCGCCCCGGATCACGCACCCGATCGCGATCAGCGCGTCGAAGTCCTCGGTCGCGGCCAGTCGGGCGAGCACCAGCGGGACCTCCAGCGCACCCGGCACCGTGATGTGCGTGATGTCATCCTCGTCGACGCCAAGCGTCACGAGTTCGTTGAGGCACGCCTCGGCCAGCGCGCGACCGGCCCACTCGTTGAAGCGGGCCTGCACGATGCCGATGCGCAGATCGCCGCCGTCGAAGTCCGGCGCGATGAAGTCGACTGCCATTGCCTCTCCCTAGCTTTCCAGGTAACCAGTGACCTGCAGCCCGAAGCCGGTCATCGACGGCATCTTGCGGGGCTTGGCGAGCAGCTTCATGCGGCTCACGTTCAGGTCGCGCAGGATCTGCGCGCCGACGCCGTATGTGCGCAGATCCGTCTTGGTCGTGCGCTCGACCCACTGCTGGGCGGCATCCGGATTCAGCATCGTGTTGAACTTGTCCAGCAGGCGCTCGGTCGTATCGGCGCAGTTCAGCATCACCAGCACGCCGCCGCCGTTCGCGGCGATCCTGCGCAGCGCCTTGTGCACGGGCCACGAATGGACCGATTCCTCGATGTCGATCAAGTCCAGCACCGACAGCGGCTCGTGCACACGGACCAGCACCTCCTGGTCGGGCGACAACTCGCCATGCACCAGCGCGAGGTGAGCCGCACCGCTCGGCTTGTCCCGGTACGCAACGAGCTGGAACGGGCCCGCCGACGTCTGCACGGTGCGCGCTCCGATCCGTTCGACCATCGACTCGTTCGCCGCCCGGTAGTGGATCAGGTCGGCGATGGTGCCGACCTTCAGCCCATGCCTTGCCGCAAAGGGCAGCAGGTCGGGCAGGCGCGCCATCGTGCCGTCGTCGTTCATCACTTCGCACAGCACTGCCGCGGGATTGAGCCCCGCCAGCCGCGCCAGGTCGCAGCAGGCCTCGGTGTGCCCGGCCCGCATCAGCACGCCGCCGGCCGCCGCGACCAGGGGGAACACATGACCCGGCTGCACGATGTCGCTCGGCCGCGCATGCGGCCGCGATGCGACACGGATGGTGTGCGCGCGGTCGGCCGCCGAGATGCCGGTGGTCACTCCTTCGGCCGCTTCGATCGCCACCGTGAAGTTGGTGCCGTGCACCGTCTTGTTGTTGCTGGTCATCGGCGCCAGCTCGAGCTGCGCCGCGTGTTCCGCCGTGATCGGCATGCAGATCAGCCCGCGCCCGTGCTTGGCGAGGAAATTGATCTTCTCGGGCGTGACGAAATCGGCGGCGAAGACCAGATCGCCCTCGTTCTCGCGGTCCTCGTCGTCGACCAGCACGACGACATGGCCGCGCCGGATTTCCTCGATGATCTCCTCGGTCGAGGCGAGGTCCGGGTGAGACCTGGCTGGGTTGGGCACGGCTGACAGCATCGGGAAGGGCTCCGCGCCGGTCGGCGCGTGGAAGAGCCCGAATTCTAGGCGCTTTCGCCCTCCCGGGCGTTCAGCGCTGCCCGAATGTAAGGTTGCCGAAGATCGGCCCGGCCTCGCGCGGCAAGGCGCGCCAGTACTGGCGCGGACCATCGACCGTGCCGCCCAGCGCGGCCGCGGCGTGCCACGGCCAGCGCGGGTCGTACAGGAAACCGCGCGCCAGCGCCACCATGTCCGCCCGGCCGGCCTCGACGATGGCCTCGGCCTGCCGCGGCTCGGTGATCAGGCCGACGGCGATCGTCGGCACGCCCGTTTCGGTCCGGACGATTTCCGCGAACGGCACCTGGTAGCCGGGGCCGAGCGCGATCTTCTGCAGCGGCGAGAGGCCGCCACTCGATACGTCGATCCAGTCGCAACCGCGCCGCTTCAGCTCGCGCGCGAACTCCACCGTGTTCTCGACCGTCCAGCTCTCCGGCGCGACGCCTTCCAGCCAGTCGGTGGCCGACACCCGGACCCCCACGGGACGGTCCGCGGGAAAGGCGGCGCGCACAGCTTCGAACACCTCGAGCGGAAATCGCATCCGGTTCGCCAGCGATCCGCCGTAGGCGTCGTCACGCCGGTTGCTGACCGGCGAGAGGAACTCGTGCAGCAGGTAGCCGTGGGCGCAGTGCAGTTCGATGGCATCGAAGCCCAGCCGCGCGGCGCGCTCGGTCGACGCAGCGAAGGCGGCGCGCAGTCGCGACAACTCGTCCAGGCGCAAGGCGCGCGGGGCGGCCTCGCCTTCCGCATGCGGAACCGCCGACGGCGCTTCCGGAAGCCAGCCGCCGCCCTGGGGCGGAAGCAGCTTGCCGCCGTCCCATGGCGCGCGGCTGGAACCCTTGCGGCCGGCGTGACTGAGCTGGATCGCCAGCTTCACCGGCGCCGCCGCGCGCATCACTTCGAGCACGGCACGCAGCGCGCGTTCGTTGTCGTCCGAGTACAGGCCGAGGTCGCCCGGCGTGATGCGGCCCTCGGGCGTGACGGCCGTGGCCTCCACGCAGACCAGACCCGCCCCGGACAGCGCAAGCGAGCCAAGGTGGGCGAAGTGCCACGCCGACGCACTGCCTTCGAGCGCCGAGTACTGGCACATCGGCGACACCATGATGCGGTTGGGAACGGTCAGGCCACGCAGGGAAAACGGCTCGAAGAGTTTTGGCATGATCAGTTGACTAGCACGACGGACAGGTTCCAGGCCAGGTGGGCCACGATCGGCGCCAGCAGGCTGCCCGTGCGAGCGCGCAGCCACAGGTATAGCAGGGCCGCCGGGACGATGCCTACCAGCATGCCCTCCCGCAGGCCGTGCAGGGCGACGAATGCGGCCGTCAGCGCGACGCCGCCCCACCCGATCCGTGCGCCCAGGACGTTCCAGCGTGGCGGCAGCGCGCGGTCGAGCAAGGCCAGCAGCACACCACGGAAGGCAAGTTCCTCCAGCACGGCAGCGAGCAGCACGGCGCCGATCAGTCCCGGCGGGACGCCCGCCGGGACGGCGCCTCGCAGGAGCATCACGAAGGCGTTGAAGCCAAGCGCGAGTCCGGTTGCGATCACGGCCGCTCGCGCCGAGCCGGGGTGCGGCGCGCGCAGGCCGACGTCGGCGCGCGATAGCACTCCGAGCGCGATGAAAGGCTGCGAGGTCAGCAGCACCGCAGTCGACGCGACTGCGCTCGCCCAGGGCAGCCATGGCGCGGGCAGGAGGATGCCGGCCAGCAGCAGGGCGATCAGGTACAGAACCGACAGCGCGGCGGCGCGCCGCGCCCAGGGCCGTCCGCCGGCCGGCGCGGCCAGGATCGCCGCGCCCAGCACGGCAAGCGCGACTGCCCAGCCGGCAATGGACGCGGCGTTCATCGTTCGGCTGTCAGCGGCCTGGCGTCGCGATCGCGCTGGCGATGAACTCGAGCATCCCCGGCAGTTCGGACAGCACCGGCAGCACGCGCAGCTCGAGCCCGGGCTGGCGCGCACGCAACCCGGCCAGCAGCGGCGGCAGGTCGCTTCCGATGTGGCCGCCATTCGCCCAGAACACCGGCATCACGTCGATCGCACGGGCGCCAGCGGCGAGCGCGCGGTCGATCGCACCGCTCAGCGTGGGCGGCTGGAACTCCAGATAGGCGATGCCCACGTGCGCCGCGGGCAGACGTGCCTGCACGAGCCTCTGCAGCTCGGCGAGCGTCTCCGACCATCGCGCGTCTCGCGCGCCGTGGGCGAACAGGATCACGGCGCGCTCGGCCACGCGCACGCCTCAGGTCGTCCGTCCGAGCGACAGCATGCGCTCGACGTAGCGCGCGATCAGGTCGGCCTCGAGGTTCACGCGCGCGCCGGCGCGCAGCGAGCGCAGTGTCGTCACTTCGTATGTATGCGGAATGATGTTGATGGAGAACTCGCATCCCTGCGGCGTGTCTTCGACGCGATTGACCGTCAGGCTGACACCGTTGACCGCCACCGAGCCCTTGTAGGCGAAGTACTTCGCGAGTGCGCGCGGCGCGCGCACCACCAGTTCCCACGACTCGTGCACGGGAGCGAAGCGCACCACCTCGCCAACTCCGTCGACATGCCCGGCGACCAGGTGGCCCCCCAGCGTGTCGCCGAGCGCCATCGACGTCTCGATGTTGACGTCGCCGGTGCCGTCCAGCCCGGCGGTCTTCGACAGGCTCTCCTTCGAGACATCGACCGTGAAGCGCGGCCCCTCGACCGTGGTCGCCGTCATGCACGCACCGTTCAGCGCGATGCTGTCGCCCACACAGGGCCGGAAACCCGGCACCGCG
>JAOUJD010000282.1 GCA_029883565.1 Burkholderiaceae bacterium | reverse complement strand
GCTGATGGACGAGTATTGCGGTGGCGTGACCGTCAGCTACATGACCAACGAGAAGCTCCTGAACATCGGACTCAAGAAGCTCAGGATCATGGAGGAAGACCTCGAGAAGCTGGCCGCCGAGGACATCCACGAGTTGCTGCGTGCGTGGGAGTTGAAGCACCGTCATCGCACGGCGGAGTGCGTGACCCACCACACGCTGTTCCGCAAGGAAACGCGCTGGCCGGGCTACTACTACCGCGGCGATGCCATGAAGCTGGACGACGAGAACTGGCACGTGCTTACGGTTTCGCGCCGGGATCCGAAAACCGGTGAATACACCATGGAAAAGGCGCCCTGCTATCACCTGGTTGGTGCCGACGAGTAGCAATGTCCCCGGGCAGGAGTTCGCGCTGAACTCCTGCCCGGGCGAAAGAAGACCGACACGTCGCGTGTTGGTCTTTTTTAATGTGCGCTATGAAGCTGGTCTCCTGGGACCACAGAGAACCGCGTGTGAACATCATCGATAAGTCGGACGAGGAGATAAGGGCCGCAGCCGAACCCCTGTGGCGCGATCTCCTCAGGTTCTCCAACGAGGGCAAGTACGGGGACTTCGTCAAGAACTTCGCCCATTCACTGGCGCTCGCCATGAATCAGGTCACGGTGAGCCACCAGTTCGCCAACAGCGAACTGGCCAGGAACCTGTCCGAGGATTTCGACTATCTGGGCATCATTCGCCGGGGGGAACATGTGACGGTTCTGTACCGGCAGCGGAGCACGAAGAAAGAGGGCGAGTGGCTTGGCAGACTGGTCCTTGGCCATGAAAATGGCCAGGTCAGGATCTTTGGCGCGTCCATCTTCTGAGCAACGGTTTCGGATTCGACATGAGTGAAGTCATCCAGGACGGCAAGTTTGTCGAGCTCACCTACAAGGTGGCGGACAAGGCATCGGGGCACGTCCTCACCAGGGTCGACTTCCCCCTGGGCTATGTTCATGGACACAATGAGATCCTGGCCCCGTTCGTCCACAAGGAACTGGAGGGCAGGGCGGCGGGCGACGTGATCGAGGTGCCGATCGACGGCAACCTGATCTTCGGCCCGAGGGACGAGTCGCTGGTCTTCAGTGACTACCTCGAGAACGTCCCCGAGGAGTATCGGCAGGTCGGCACCTCCATCCTGATGGAAAACGACAAGGGCCAGACCCGCAGCTTCATCGTGACGCGGATGGACGACGAGACGTTGACGGTAGATGGCAACAATCCGCTGTGCGGCAGGGAGGTCGTTTTCACGCTCGAGATCCTGACCGTGCGCGACGCGACCGACGAAGAGATGAAAACCGGAGGGACGATCGGCGCGGGGCCCGATGTCGACCCGTCACTCCTGAGAGCTGTTTGAGCGCCGCTGCCGAACGGCATCGGGCGAGTTTTACGCACTGGCTGCCTGTACCTGCATTCCTGACTTCACGAAGAAGAGGTGACCTATGAGCGAGCAGAAACCCATCACGAAGGTTCCGGACGGACATTCGCGCTTCCTGACGACGCGCCAGATGGCGCCGAACGAAAAGGGGTTTGTCGGTTACGAAACCGTCTGGGAGAAGTTCCAGAAAGAGGCCGAATACCAGACGCCGAAACAGCCGTAGCGGCCATACTGCAGCGTCGATTGGCCGGGCCTGCGGCTCGGGTGCGAATCCGCAGGAAGGATCGCGCCGGAGGAGTCTGCCGGGTTCTCGGTCCGCAGTGGGAGCGGCATGGGCCTCGCAACCGACCACAAGCGCATCAACACCGGGTCGCAGCCGTGGGGCCCTGCGTGATCAGCTCGCAGCCGCAGTTGAGGAAGGAAGAAGTCCGTAACCTCGAGCAGACGATCTTTCAGCCGATGGAGAACCTCCGGGTCGGAGACCTTTATGAAAGTCAGCCAGTACATGAGCCTGTCGGTGGTCACCGTGACCCCGCAGACCGAGTTTCACCGCGCGTTCGACCTGATGCGCAGCCGCAACATCCACCACCTTCCGGTGGTGGATGACGGGCGAGTCGTCGGCCTCGTCGCCGAACGCGATCTGCTGCTTGCGGCGGCCAACTTCGGATCTTCGGAGGTCCCGGTCGGCGAGATCATGCACAGCCCCGCGATCTGCATTGCCGAGAGTGCGCTCCTGAAGGAAGCCGCGCGGTTGCTCGTCGAGCGGCACATCGGAAGCCTGCCGGTGCTCGACTCGAAGAAGGCGCTGGTCGGCATCATCACCGAGACGGACATCTTCAAGATCGCCGCCGGGATGCTGCGCGCTCGTCCGGCGGCGCGCAAGGTCGCCGCAAAGACCGCACGCCGGGCTCCGAAGAAGGCCGCGAAGCGCGGAAAGCCGGCGGTGCGCAAGACCGCGTCCCGCAAGACAGCCGCGCGCAAGACAGCGGCGCGCAAGACGACAGCGCGCCGTTCGTAGGGCCGGCTGCGCGGCATGTCCGCCTGCCAGGCTTCCGGCGCTTCGCCTCATCGGAGGCGTTCGGTCGGGCCTTCGAGGCGTCGCCGGACAGGCCGGCGGATGTTGCCGCGGACGACCGGCACGATTCGCTGAGGGTGCAGCCATGACCGATGCTCGTTCCAGCCCGACCGGGGAGATCGCGGTACCGACCGACGAGGAAGGCTACCTCGTCAACCCATTCGACTGGGACGAATCCGTCGCAGAAGCGCTTGCGCGGCGCGAGGGCATCGCGCTCACTGAATTGCACTGGAACGTGCTGCGTTTCATGCGCGAATTCCTCGACGAGCACCAGTTGATCCCCGACGCGCGCTTCGTGATCCGTTTCCTCGCGGACGAAGCGGGCGCGGGCAACGCCGCACGCCAGCGGCTGTTCGAGCTGTTCCCGTACGGCTACGTCAGGCAGGCGTGCAAGATCGCCGGGATGCGGCGGCCGCGCGCCTGGAGCACCGGCTGAAGCCTGCGGCTTCAGTGCTTGCGATCGAGCACCGCCATTTTCTTGCCGGACGTGCTCATGCGCGATCCGACCAGCGGAATGTGCCGCCCTGGCAGCAGCAGGTTCCAGTAGATCGGCTTGAAGGCGAGCTTGCCGAGGTGATTCAGCCGCGTCTCCTTCAGCAATGACATCGGGCCGACGATAGGCAGCGGGAAACTGCCGGGGACCGGCTGGATGTCGTAGTTGAAGTCGATCAGTATCGCCTTGCCGTGGCCGGTCTCGATGAAGCAGTTGGCGTGACCGTCGGCGAGCGGAAGCGCGGGCTTGCCTTCGATCTCGCGCAGCAGGTTGTGAACCACCACCTCGGCCTGGAAATGCGCGACCGATCCGGCCTTGGAAGTCGGAACGTTGGTGTTGTCGCCGAGCAGGAAGACCCGCTCTGCCTTGACTGACTTGAGTGTCTGCTTGTCGGTCAGGCCGAAGCCGATTCCGTCGCCCAGGCCGGCGTCGTCAATCAGGTCCGAACCCTCGTGCGGCGGGATCGTCACCAGCAGGTCATACGGAATGGCCTTGCCGTCCGGGCAGACGATGGTCTTGTCGGTGACGGCGGCGAGTGAGGCGTTGGCGATGACCTTCACGCCTTTCCCGACGAGCATGTCGGTGAGGACTTCGTTGCAGATCGGCTTGGTGAAGGCGCCCGTGAGCGGAGTGACCATGGTGAGCTCGGTCTTGCCGCGCAGCCCCCGCTGGGTCAG
>JAOUJD010000281.1 GCA_029883565.1 Burkholderiaceae bacterium | reverse complement strand
GCGATCGCGCGGTCGCGGCCGGACATCGACTTCCTCGGCATCGAGGTGTTCACCGCCGGCGTCGGCGCGCTGCTCAAGCGCATCGAGGAAGCGCAACTGGCCAACGTCCGCATCGTGCATCACGACGCGGTCGAGGTCGTGCGCGACATGATCCCGCCGCACTCGCTGGCCGGCGTGCACATCTACTTCCCGGACCCCTGGCAGAAGAAGCGCCACCACAAGCGGCGGCTGATCGCGCAGCCCTTCGTCGGCATGCTGGCAAGCCGCATCGCTGCGGGGGGCTACCTGCACTGCGCGACCGACTGGGAGGACTACGCGCTGCAGATGCTCGAGGTGCTGGAGCATGAGCCCCAGCTGGTGAACGCGGCCGCGGGGTTCAGCGAAACGGCCGCCAATCCGCTGTGCGAACGGCCGACCACCAAGTTCCACGCGCGCGGAACGAGGCTCGGCCACGGCACGTGGGACCTCGTGTTCGTGCGGCGCTGAGCCGGGACTGACCGAGCCCCGACGGCCGGACCTTCGATAGACTTTCCGGGTACGTCCGGAGCGGCACGGCGGTCGGCCAGTCCATCCAACGCCGAGTTGGAGTCAGTGGCCGAGCGAGGTTCCACCTTGAAACGGGATTCTCCATGATCGCGAACTTCCCCCGAAGCGCCGCCGCCATCGCAGCGCTGCTCGCCGCCTGCACGCTCCATGCGCAGACGCCTGCCGCGCCGGGCAAGGCGCCGCGCGCGCTGGACATCGGAAACAGCACCGAAGAGAAGTTCACCGGCGACTTCGACAGGATGGTCGAGCGCCGGCGCATCCGCGTGCTCGTGCCGTACAGCCGCACGCTGTACTTCAACGACAAGGGCACGCAGCGCGGCCTGACGGCCGACCTCATGCGCGAATTCGAACAGTTCCTGAACAGGAAGTACGGGAAGCAGCTCGGCAAGCGGCCGATCACCTTGATCCTGGTGCCGACGACCCGTGACGTAATGTTCGACGACGTCGCCGGCGGACTCGCCGACATCGCCGCCGGCAACCTGTCGATCACCGAGTCGCGCCTGAACAAGGTCGACTTCGCGCACCTGCCGGACCTGGCGGGCAACAGCGAGGTCATCGCGACAGGACCGAAGTCGCCGCAGCTCGCTTCGCTGGACGACCTCGCCGGCAAGACCATCCACATGCGGAAGATCGAGAGCTATCGCGAGACCGTCAACCAGCTCAACGAGCGCTTCGCGCGCGAGGGGAAGCCGAAGATCCGGATCGTCGACCTGCCGGACGCACTCGAGGACGAGGACAAGCTCGAGATGCTCGGCGTCGGCCTGGTCGAGCTCGTGGTCGTCGACGACTGGAAGGGAAAGATCTGGGCCCAGGTGCTGAAGGACGTGAAGATCCGCGAGGACCTCGCGCTCAAGAAGGACGTGAAGGTCGGGTGGGCCATCCGCAAGGGCAGCCCGAAGCTGAAGGCCGAGATCGAGGAATTCATGCGACAGGCGCGCAAGGCGAGCTCGGTCGGGGCGCGCCAGAAGGTGGCGATGTCGCACGCGAAGAAGTTCCGCAACAACACCGCGGACGCCGAGATCAAGCGCTTCAACGAGGTGATTGCGCTGTTCCGCAAGTACGGCGACAAGTACGGCTTCGACCCCCTGATGCTGGCCGCTCAGGGCTACCAGGAATCGCAGCTCAATCAGAACGCCAAGAGCCATGTCGGCGCGATCGGCGTCATGCAGGTGATGCCCGCGACCGGCAAGGAGCTGAAGGTCGGCGACGTTGCGATCCTCGAGAACAACATCCACGCCGGAACGAAGTACATGGACCAGCTGATGACGAGGTACTTCCAGGACGCAAGATTCAGCGACGCGGACCGGCCGCTGTTCGCGTTCGCCAGCTACAACGCCGGGCCGGGCCGCATCGCGCGGATGCGCACGGAGGCGTCGAAGCGCGGGCTGGACCCTGACAAGTGGTTCAACAACGTCGAGATCGTCACGGCCGAAAAGGTCGGCATCGAGACATCGACCTACGTGCGCAACATCTACAAGTACTACGTCGCGTATACCTTGAGCGTGGCCACGCTGGACGAACGGCAGAAGGCGCGTGAGTCGATCACGGCGCCGAAGAAGTAGCCGGGGCTAGGCGGCCTGCGGCAGGGTCGCGCCGGCGTCCGGTTCGTCGTCCGCATAGACAGCGCGTTCGGCCGCCCACGCGCGCAGCGCGTCGATGCGCTCCGACATCACCACCGACAGCGGCCGCGTGCGCTCGATTTCGGCCAGGATGTCGGCTGCCCGCAGCGCCTCGCCGCGCGCCCGCGCCTCGAACGAGGCCGACACGATGGCCTGCTCGATCTCCGCGCCCGAGAAGCCTTCGGCCAGGCGCGCCAGCCCGGCGACCTCGAACTGCGCCGGATCGTGGCCGCGCTTCTTCAGGTGGATGGAAGCGATCTGCGCGCGCGCGGCCGGCGACGGAAAGTCCACGAAGAAGATCTCGTCGAAGCGGCCCTTGCGGATCAGTTCCGGCGGCAGCTGCGAGATGTCGTTCGCGGTGGCGACCATGAACACCGGTTCGGTGCGCTCGGACATCCACGTCAGCAGGCTGCCCAGCACGCGGCGCGACACCCCTCCGTCGCCATCGCCGCCGTCGGTCGAAACGCCCTTCTCGATCTCGTCGATCCACAGCACGCACGGCGACATGCTCTCGGCCGCGGCGAAGGCGTTGCGCAGGTTGCGCTCGGTCTCGCCGTAGTACTTGTTGTAGAGCGCGCCGAAGTCGAGCCGCATCAGCGGCACGCCCCACTCGCCCGCGACCGCGCGCGCCGCGAGGCTCTTGCCGCCACCCTGCACGCCCAGCAGCACGATGCCCTTCGGCCGGTCGACCGCGCTCGCGCCCGGGTCCAGGAACGGGCCGCGGCGCAGGCTGATCCAGTGCTTCAGCCGCGCCAGGCCGCCGACGTCGTCGAAGCGGACCTTGCTCTGCTCGTAGCCCAGCGTGGCCGACCCGCCGAGCGCCTCGTGCTTGATCGCGAGCACGCGCCGCACGTCGTCGGCGTTGATCGCGCCATCGTCGCGCAGTGCCTGCCGGACCAGGCGGCGCACGTCGTCCTGCTCCATGCCGAGCAGATGCATGATCAGCATGTCGAGCGCGTGGCGGTCGCCGCGCGGCTTCTCGCCGGTCTGCTGCTCGTGCCGCTTGGCCTCGGCCATCACGATCGAGCGGATCTCGTTGCGGTCAGGCAGCTTCGGGCGGAAGTGGGCCGACAGCCGCAGGATCTCGGACGGCAGCTCATCGAGGCGCGGGCTGACGAACACCAGCGTGCGCGCCGACCTGAAGTGCGACAGCGCGATCTCGCGGATCAGCCGCATCGCCACCGGATCCTTGAAGCCAGGGTGCGCGTCGCACAGCACGTACACGCCGTTCTGCTGCGTCTTGTCGATGTGCTTCAGCGCGTCGAGCAGGTCGTTGGTCTGGTAGATCGCTTCATCGCGGCCATGGCGGCGGATGCCGCTGGTGATGCTCCACGTCATCAGCACCTGGTTCTCCAGGTTGCAGGCCTGGTGCAGCAGCTCGAGTATGCGGGGCTCCTCGTGCGACTCGATCAGCACGATCGGGAAGCGCGAGCGCAGCAGCGAGCACAGCTCGGAGACTTCGTCACGTTCGTTCATTCAGGGT
>JAOUJD010000280.1 GCA_029883565.1 Burkholderiaceae bacterium | reverse complement strand
GGACCGCTGCCGAGGTGTCGCGGATCGCGCCGCTTACGCCGAAGCGGCGTGGCTGAAGCTGCCGCCGAGCCCTGCTGCGGCGCTGCGCTCGCGATCGACTGCGCCGGAGAAGTTGCGCGGCGACTGCGTCTATCCCCGGTTGCGTGATCTCGACGCCACACCGCAATGTCACCGCGACGACCGAGCTTCCCGGGTCGGTTCCGGAAGACCGTCGCGCGACATGGACGTCGCGCGCGAGCCTACAGGGACGTATTCACGGCGTGTCTTCCGGAACCGACCCGGGAAGCTCGGTCGCCGCGGCTGCACGATGCTGCGAAGGCCGCGCGATTACGCTACCCGCTTGAACGCATCCCGCGTCAGGTTCTCCGGCGTCGCAGTCGCCGTGCATGCAACGTCATCCTCGATGCGGATGCCGCCATACGGCTTCAGCCGCTGCACGAGTTCGCCGTTGATGAACCTGCCGAGCCCCTTCGCCTGCGCTTCGTCGAGCAGCAGGTCGATGAAATACAGGCCCGGCTCGATCGTGACGACGAAGCCCGGCTCGAGCTTGCGCGTGAGGCGCAGGTAGCGATGACCCGCCGGCCGCGGGATGTCCGTGCGGCCCGTGTCGTCCGCCGCGAGGCCCGCGACGTCATGGACCTGCAGGCCCAGGAGGTGGCCGATGCCGTGCGGGAAGAACACGTGCGACACGCCGTTGGTCGCGGCGTCGTCGGCCGTGCAGCCCTTGATCACGCCGGCATCGACCAGCGCGCCCGCGATCAACCGATGCGCGAGCAGGTGGATGTCGCGGTAGTCGACGCCCGGCTTCACCGCTGCGCACAGTTCCAGCTGCAGCTTCTCCATCGACGCCATCAGCTGCAGGTACGTCGGGTCCGCGCCTGCCGCCACGTGCGTGCGCGTAATGTCGCTGGCGTAGCCGCGATACTGCCCGCCCGCGTCGATGAGGAACGTCGGCCGGGGCACGTCCCGTGAGCGGCCCAAGGCCGTGTAGTGCAGGATCGCCGCGCCTTCACCGAACGCGATGATGTTGCCGTAAGGCAGTTCCTGTTCGCGCAGGCCGATCGCCGTGCAGTAGGCCTGGTGCACTTCGTACTCGGATGCGCCGGCGCGGAATGCCGCGGCCGCGGCGATGTGGCCGATCGCACCGAGCCGCGAGGCTTCGCGCAGGCACGCCAGTTCGTAAGGCGTCTTTGCCGCGCGGTGGTAGTGCAGGTAGGCGAGGAGGGGATCCGGATTGATCGCGGCGAATCCCCAGCCCCCAATATCGGCCGGTGCCTCGCCCACGAACGCGAGACGCTGGCGGTCGGTGCCGAGCAGCGCCCGCGCTTCGCCCGGTTCGCGGATCACCGCGATGTCGAACTCGCGGGTCCAGGCGGCCGTCGGGACGGTCGGCGGCTTGTGCCAGTAATCGGCCGGCTGGTGGAACACCAGCTGCGGGCGCTGGCCGGGCGAGTAACGGACGAAGCAGTCCGGGGCTTCCTGCAGCGGCGCCCAGTGCAGGAAATGCGGATTGGCCTTGAACGCCGGCCCGTGATCGTCGAGGAAATACTCCGTGGGGCGGCCCGAATAGACGACCAGCCCGTCGCACCTGGCACGCTCGAGGGCCCGGTCGGCCAGGCGCATCACGTGCTGCAGATGGGCGGGAAACAACGAATCGACGGTGTCGGTCATGGCGGGGGCCCTGCGGTCGAGGTCCGGCGATGATAGGAGAAAGGCGGCCGGGCGGCAGGGGTACCGGCGCGGCGACCCGGCGGGCTGTCGCCAGATAGAGACAGTTTCGCCAGTTCCGTTTGCGGGGAGGGGTCCTAGAATCCCCTCCGCGCATCAGGCTGGCTCCTACCGCAAGGCAGGCGTCCGGCCGAAGGTGCAAATGAGTTCGACATCAACTGACCGACATTTTGGGGTACTTATCAAATGAACGCGAAGATCGCCCTCGCCGCCGCCCTCGCCGCCCTGGCCCTCGCCGGCTGCGCCAAGAAGGAAGAAGCCGTCGAAGCCACGACGGAAGCTGCTGCTGACGCCGCCGCCGCCGCTGGCCAGGCTGCTGACGCCGCCACGGACGCCGCCGCTGCCGCGACGGACGCCGCCGCCGCTGCTGGCGACGCCGCCGTTGACGCCGCTGCCGCCACGGGCGACGCCGCTGCCGCTGCCGCGACGGACGCCGCCGCTGCCGCGACGGACGCCGCCGCTGCCGCGACGGACGCTGCTGCTCCGGCCCCGGAAGCCGCCAAGTAATATTGGCGTCGACCGTTCGTCATCCCTGCGGGGATGACGACACAGGATGGAGCGGATCCCGGCTGGGGTCCGCTCCATTCTCGCCTCAGGAACCCCACCAGCCCCGGTCCGGCATCGGCCCGGCGATCGAAGCACCCGCTGGAGGCGGGTCGAGCAGTGCCAGTTACGGTACGCGACGCTCGCACTTCTTCCCTCGACCGTGAATGGATTCGCACGGTCTACCGCGACTATCTGTCCGAACTTTCCGTTTCGAAGACCGGCCTGTTCCCGGCACTGGGTGAATGGGATTCCCGCGAGGGCGAATTCCTCGCCGGCTGGTTCGCGGATTCCAGCGCCCATCCGTTCGTCATCCTGAGCGATGGCCACCACGCCGGATTCGCGCTGGTCTCGCGTCCGCCGGCGTTTCCGCAGACGCCCGTCAATTTCCGCATGGCCGAATTCTTCGTGACGCGCGCTGCGCGCCGCCGCGGCATCGGTGCCAGCGCAGCCGCCTTGCTGTTCGCGCGTTTCGCGGGCAACTGGGAGGTGCTGGAGGACGAGGGCAATCGGCCGGCGCTGCAGTTCTGGCGCCGCGTGATCGAGCGGTACACCGCGGGCCGCTTCTCCGAAACCCGCGAGGGCGGCGAAGTGCGCCACCGCTTCAAGACGGAAGCGCATCCGTCCGTACGCGGCGCGTCCTGACGCACCGCCTCTCCCGGCAAAGCGGTCCAGCGTTTGCTGCGCCACTGCGAGCGGCTGATCCCGTGCCTTGTCCCTCGCTTGGGACGGCAGACGCGCGCTCCATCAAGACCCGGAATCAACCGCTCACTGCACCACCGCGAGCGGCTGATCCCGTGCCTTGTCCCTCGCTTGGAAAGGCAGACACGCGCTCGGGACAAGGCACGGAACCAACCGCTCGCGGTGTGTCGCGCGGCCTAGACGGGGCTTGCGACGTGCGGTGCGGTGCGTCCGGGAGTGCTTGACGGCTGCTGCGATGCGTCAGGGCTGCGGAGTGATTTGTCCTGCCGCGCGCGTGTCTGTCTTTCCAAGCGCGGCAGGACAGGTCACTCCGCAAGCCCAGTACCACGCGGCAATCACCATGGCGTGCCGGAAGAACCCTCACCCGCGCTGCGCGCGACCTCTCCCACTGACGCGGGAGAGGTAAGTCACCTCAGGACGCGCGCGAGGTACTTCCCGGTGTGCGAACCAGGTGTCGCAGCCACCTCTTCCGGCGTGCCCTCGATCACGAGCGAGCCGCCGCCATCGCCGCCCTCGGGTCCCATGTCGACGATCCAGTCCGCGGTCTTGATCACGTCGAGGTTGTGCTCGATCACGACGATCGTGTTGCCGTCGTCGCGCAAACGGTGCAGCACGCCGAGCAGCAGCTCGATGTCCTGGAAGTGCAGGCCGGTGGTCGGCTCGTCGAGGATGTAGAG